>JAFGTK010000015.1 GCA_016934135.1 Deltaproteobacteria bacterium
ATTAATGGCGCAATATAATTTTAACACTGTTTCTGCTATCATGGAGAAATGTGACTTTGCCGTCCGGGGAAGGTCCTGAGGGAATATATGCCGGGGAGACTTTCCAGGTTCGGCCATGAGGATGTATATGGAAAAACTTGTACAAAAAGAACATGATTTCAGTGCTAAGCTCAGGCAGAAATCGGTTATTGAAAACCTTAAGGAGTATATTCTCTGGGAGAGAGCACGCAGGGATTCCCACAGGAAGGAAGCCTTTCCTCTGAGGGGCCCTATATCCATCAACCTGGATCTTACCTCTGCATGCAACTTCAGGTGCCCGCACTGCGTGGATTCGGGTATCATCAATACCGGTGAGGCCCTTGACCTGGATACTATCAGGCAGAGTATCGATACCCTTACGGAAAAGGGTCTTCTCTCTGTTATTCTCATCGGTGGAGGTGAGCCTACTGTGCACACGGATTTTGAAGAGATCGTCCGTTATTGCCGCGGCAATGGTCTTCAGGTAGGTATTGTTACAAACGGTTCCCGGCTCGAGAGGGTGGAAGAGGTGGCTGATCTCCTGCAGGAAGGAGACTGGCTGAGACTTTCGATCGACGCAGCAAGGGAAGAAACCTTTTTCAAGTCACACCTGCCGGGAAAGAATGTGACCTTGAAGAAGATCCTGAGCGATGCCAGGCAGATCAAACAGAGCAACCCCAAGATCTCACTGGGATATTCATATGTCATTGTCTGGGAAGGGATTTTCATGAACGGAAAAGAACTCTGCCCGAATATCGATGAGATCCACGAGGCAGTAGAGCTGGCCGGAGAATACGCATTCGATTATGTCTCATTCAAGCCGTGTCTCCTCCGGCTCGATGGGTCGAAAAAGGAATCCCTGTTCAGTAAACCCGATGCCGAGCGGGAAAACTCTATTATTCAGAAGATCCGGGATAACCTGACAAAGGCGAAGGAGAACGCACAGGTAGCCATCCTTGAGAGTGTTAACCTTCATGCAATGATGGACAGGAATGTCCATGAGCTCAAAAGGCAGCCGGTTGTTTGCCACAGTCAGTTTTTCCGCACGGTCCTCGCACCTTCCGGGGTATTCCACTGCCCGGCCTACCGGGGGGTGCCCAAGGGCAGGATAGCCAACAGTGACGGCTATAAAAACAATGAAATGTTCAACAAGACACATGGCGCTCTTGAGCAATCCATAAGGGACTTTGATGCCAGTCAGGAATGCAATGTGGTCGTGTGTTTCTACCATCACGTCAACTGGTGGATTGAACATTTTATCTCTTCGGGTAAAAGTGTGGATGAACTGGAAACGGTTGAGGATAACAATTTCTTCCTGTAATGGAGTGCCATGGATATTGAGAAGATTTGTGTTATTCACCTCAACCAGATCGGGGATCTGGTCTTTTCCCTGCCGCTGCTGCGGGCGCTTAAGGATGCCTTTCCAGGCGCAGTGATTCATTCGGTGGTGAAGCCATACCTGAAGGGCCTGCTTGAGGACTCACCATATGTTGAGAGCATATTCATCAGGGACAAGAGCTATACCGGGAGACTTGACCTGGCAAAAAGGCTTCGCAGCAATGGCTATGATCTGCTCATATCGCTTGCCCGTTCCCAGGAGGCCATGCTGCTCACTGCTATGAGCGGTGCACGGAAAAAGGCCGGGTTTGTCCATTTCCCCTGGGATAAGGTGCTGGATGTAAAGGAGACGGTTGCAGGCCACAACTGCTGGATCAACAATGCACGGCTGCTCGAAAAGCTCGGGGTGAATATCATCAAGAACGATTATGTAGGCCTGCTCAAAGTACAGCATGAAAGCAGTGTGAGAGGGCTTCCTGAAAAATATGTGATAATCTCTGCAGGCGCCTCCAGGAGGAGACTTGTCAAGGCGTGGGATGAGGAGAAGTATGCCGATGTAATTGTTTCGCTGCACCGTGAGTACGGGCTTTCACCTGTTCTCGTGGGAGGGGGGGATACGCTGGAGTGCAACGGCCTGATCAGCCGACACTTATCCGAGAGCTTTCCTGGGGAGAAGATAGAGGTTATAGACCTTACAGGGGCACTGGGACTGCGTGAATTGTATCCTTTGCTGGAAAGGGCTGACCTGTTTTTAGGTATAGACTCCGGGGTCATGCACATGGCCTCTGCAGCGGATATCCCGGTGGTTGCCCTGTTCGGCCCTACCGATCCGTACTATGTGGGGCCTCAGAACAGGGAGAGCATTGTAGTAAGAAAGGATATGAAATGCGCTCCTTGTTATCTGAACAGATCCTGCAAAGATATCGACTGCATGAGGGCTCTCGGGGCGGATGCGGTCATGGATGCCTGCAGATCTCTGCTTGACGGCAAGAAGTAACGGGGTGTTTATATGAAGGTACAAGGTATAAGGTACAGGGTGTAAGGTGAACTGTGAACAGACCCGCTTTGATTTTTACCATTACTCCAATACTCCAGCACTCCAATTTTTTTACTCCAGCACTTCAGCATTCCAGGACCTTCCCTAAAGGTGACACGTGGGTGTGCTGAGCTATAGTAATATCAGAGATTATCTGTCATCGAAATATCCGGATCATACGTGGGTCCTTGTTCATGAGCGGTCCATGCGGAGCGTATTCCGGCTGGACAGAGGCGAGACGCCGGAATATTTTGTAAAGATCTATGATCCCAGGGGCCTGCCTGCAAAACTGAGGAATCTTTTACGGCCGAGAACACTCTATGAGGCGGACATGCTAAAGCGGCTGAAGGCCTGCAGTCTGTCTGTTCCCGAGGTGGAAGATCACATACGCCTGAAGGCCTCAAGCGCACTTATTACAAAAGCCGTGCATCCCTGCCGGCCTCTGCACGAACTTGACAGGAACAAGCAGGCTGAAATCATGCTGGAAACAGCCGTTAAGCTCCTCAGCAACAACTTCTTTTTTTCCGACATGCATATGGGCAATATTGTAATCGATGATTACAGCAGGCCGTACCTGCTGGATGCCTATGAAATTAAACCCTGCAGGGTGATTACGCCCCGTCACATCATATCCCTGTTTTCTCAGGTTCTGGCTGTTTATGATGTTGCGGATGACGAACTCGTACGTGCGCTGAAAAGAGTCGGGAACCTTCATTTACAAGAGGATATCCTGGAAGAGATCCGCAGAAAAGCCCTGCATTCCAGGCGGCGTTATGTGGGGAAGCTGGTACAAAGATGTCTGAAGCCGGGGATATTTACCAGGGAAATCAAGAGAGAAAACTATCGTGCATATGTGTTTGCAGGGAACAGCATTGATCTTGAAGACCTGCTCAGCAGGCATGAAAGGAATATCTCGGGTCAGAAAAATGTCCTCAAGTATCAGGAAAAGACCCAGCTTACTCAGGTGGATGACTACTGTATCAAGACATATAAACGTCCCAGGCCTTTGTGCCAGGAGTATGCGCTCCGTTCGTGGAAAGGGCTGCTCACGCTCTATTTTAACGGCATAGGCGTTGCAGATCCTGTGGCTGTAGCCATGTTCGAAGATAAGTCCAGCGTACTTGTTACAAGGATGCTGGATTACCCGGATCTGGACTGCTTTTTCCATAGCGCCTTCAATAATCTTGGTTTCAGGGATAAGATGGGCATTGTCTGCTCATTCGGAGAGATGATCGGCTCGATGCATGCCTTCAATATATATCATGCCGACCTTAAAGCATGTAACATCAAGATCGATGCCGGGGCCCCCAGATTCTATCTGCTTGACACCGACCGTATCGAACAGAGGTCCTCCCTGATGTATGCAAAAAGACTGAAAAATCTTGTCCAGATCAATACGAGCATACCCGTTCATATCAGCACAGGCATGCGGATGAGATTTCTCAGATCATATGCCGGATGTACCGGCGATGACTTCAGGAACTTGTTCCAGGATGTGTGGAGGTGTTCATCCGGAAAGGAGATTCTTTACTGCACCCCGCAAGGTGATCATGTCGATACATGGAGATGCTCCAGGGTATGATCCTTTCTCGTTAGATATCACCTGGCCTGAAATCCCTGGGTTTTCAGAACAAGGTCTATCTTTTCCATTACATCATCACTTTGTATCGAGGACATGCACACAGGATCCTTACAGGTTCTTTTATTGCAGGGGATGCAGTCAAGCTGTTTCTGAATCACGTGTCCCAGGTAAGGTCCGGTCCTTCTCGGGTCTGCAGGGCCGAACAGGGCTATCACCTCCTTGCCCAGGGCTACACCCAGATGCATGGGCCCGGTATCACAGCTCACCACAGCCGATGAGCCGGCCAGTACCTCGATCAATTCCTGCAGGGATGTCTTTCCAACAAGATCAATAACGTGATTTCCTGCAATGCCTGTAATCTCATCGGCCATGACCCTGTCTGATCTGCCGCCGGTGAGCACGCAGGGCAGGGCATACCTTCTTGTTATTGTGAGCGCCAGGGATGCAAAACCGCCTGGTGTCCACCTGTTCGCTTCTTTGGTGGCCCCTATGTTCAATGTGACATACTGAGAAGGAAGCCCGAAAGGAACATGTCCGTTAACAGGTATATCCCAACGGATTTCGCACTGTGGTATTCCGAGATATTGGGCAAACTCCATGTACTGCAGCAGCATGTGTCTGGAAGGGTCACACGCAGGTATATGCTCGAAGGGAAGAAGCCCGGTCATCTCCTTGCAGCGGTCCCTGTCAAAGCCGATACGCCGAGTGCTCTTTGATGCAAGGCAGAGCATCCCTGATTTGATAATCCTCTGCAGATCCAGGCAGATATCGAACCGCTGTTTCCTTGTCTGCCGGATTACGCCGGGCAGAGACTGCATCCAGTTATTTTTTTCAAAGACAATGGTGTTGTCTACACACCTGTGATGAGCCACGAGCGGATAACAAAGCGGTTCCACGACCCAGTGTATGTGTGCCCCCAAATGTTCCTTCAGGGCTACTGCAAGGGGCAGGGTGTTGACCACGTCGCCCAGGGCACCGAGCTTGACGATCAAAATGTCCATAACCCTTTTTTTATTCCATATTCGGCTTTTTCGCAACCTTAGACCCTGCGTCCAGATCCTCCACTGCGTTGCCAGGTCTGAAGAATGCTGGAGTACAGGATTAAAAGATTGGAATAATGGAGTATTGGAGTACTGGGCAAAAAAACCTTACTGCGCCGAGCAATCTATTCAGTAGGGTACTTAAAACCTAATACCTTAAACCCCATACCCTCTTTTCTTTTAAATTCTAAATTCGAAATCCGAATTTCGAAATACCTTTTCCCTGCGC
>JAFGTK010000146.1 GCA_016934135.1 Deltaproteobacteria bacterium
CACCGGCAAAGAAGTCGATGAACTCCTTGCCCTGTTCGTCGTAGAGATACGATCCCTTTGCCTTGTTAAAGATCGTTGGGAAATGCCGTACATAGCTCCTTACCTGCGATTCCATCTGATCAAATATTCTCATGTCTTCTCCTTCCTTCGTCTGTGTTAGGCGTTTATTTCCGCAAGGACCGTCTCCAGGGCCTTTTCGCCAGGGCTTCTTACAATGCCTGAAAAGGGCCTATCCTGAACAATATCTCGGCCTCATGAGTGTCCTTGCCGAAGAGTTCTTTCGGGAACAGAACCGATGTAGTACAGGGCGCCTGAAATCTTTTTGCAAATGACTCGAAAAGATGGCGGGACCTCTGGTTTGAAGGGTTGACAGTAGTCTCCAGATAGGACACCGACTTCAGACCCGCACGCGCAAACAGCCTTTCGAGCATCCTGCCGGCAACGCCGTTGCCGCGCTCCTGCTCGTCTACAGCCACCTGCCAGACAAAGAGCGTATCCTTCCTTGAAGGATGCACATATGCAGAGATAAATCCCACAATATTACCGACACGCTCTGCAACAATACAGGTATCCTTAAAATGCTCTGCAAGCAGAAGATAGCTGTAGAGAGAATTGAGATCCAGCGGCTTTGAACGTTCGATCAGCCTGTGAATAATCGAGCCGTCAGAAATTCGCGGTTCCCGGAAACTGTATAACCCTTTTTCCTCATTACAATATGGCTCATGCATAGTTTTTCTCCATTGCAAATAAAAAAAGAAATAACTACCTTGATAAGATCTTATTTGACTTATTGTTTTTCTTTTTTGGTATTTATATTGTCTTGTTTATATTTATTATACTGTCATTTAATACAGGCATTATCCGCTCTTGTCAAGGACAATATTCTTTTTCAGCAATTGCCTGCCTGTATATTGCTTATAAATAAGAGAATTGAATCATCCAGGGAGCAGATGTACACAACGATAATGGAGTATCATCCTGATCTGAGGGAACAATACGGAATTAATATCAGTTAATTGGTAAAACATAGATGCTGTTAACGGAACCCATCTCTTTCCGGTTGTATTCATTCAACTACTTATAAACCCGCAGCCTGCTGCAGGAAGACAGCCGGCTGCGGGTATTAGGCATGTGTCAGCCAAGAGAGAAAACAGCGGTTATGACAACATCTTTGTTGTTTTTCGATGACTGGAAATACATGCCCCTGCACCTGTTCATAATGCATTCGACCAGTTGCTCATGCGCCTGAGGCTGAATATCGGCCTTAACATCCTTAACCCTTCCACCGGAATCGATGACCAGGATAAAGGCAATCTGCATTTCCTTGAGGTTTTCCCCGGTAACGCACTGTTCCATAAGGGAAAGGCTTCCTTCCATGATTTTAATGACCGTGTTCCTGTTGAGGCCCTCAGGGACAGTGATATCCTTCAATTCTATGTGAATGCTGTGTGCCGGAGTGACTTTTACCGGAAATCCCACAGCATCATGTTCTACCTTTACCTCGTTTTCAGTTTCTTCACAAAGGGCCTTGTCCTTGAAAACTTTAAGCATGGGCGAGGCCTGAGCACTCATCCTGCTGAAAGATCTGCCTGCACCTACTGCATAGTCCGAGACCCCCTGGGGAAGCGGGAGCGGCTGAGCGACTGTTACCGCCTTTCCATCTACAAGCCTCACCATGGTATCGGCTGCAACAAAAGAGGTATAATCGGTCAGAAGGTTGTATATAAGACCCAGACTCGTTATCTCGCAGACAATCTCTTCATCGCTGCCTACCATGTTGTAGTCCGACAGCACTGCAATCCTGTTTCGCGCCCACAGATACCTTAAAGCGGCATTTTCCTCATGGGGCACGGATAACGAAACATTCATATCCCGGTTAAATCGCCTGTTTCCGGCAAGCCCCTCTACATGGATGGTCCCTTTCCGCTCTCCCCGCCATTTTCCATAGACAATGACCGGCCTGTCGGCAAACACATCCGGGATACTGACAGGTTCCACATCATATGCCTGAAACCCTGCAAACCTCACCCTGATATCGGTGAGCACCGGGCTTGCAAGGAGCTCCCGGAACCTCTTTGCAACAGGGAGAGCCTCTTCCTTTGAAGTGACGAAAAAGGGCTCACCTGCACCTGCCCTCGCCATGCCTTCCATGAGAAAGCGGTTCACGCTCGAGCCTATGCCGAAGGCAAAGACCTTTGCAGTGCCCAGATTGTTCCTGATGAGATCAAATACCTCTTTCTCCACAGAGACATAGCCGTCTGTGGCAATGACGATGCTGCGGGAATATCCCTGTGCCCCGGGCAGGGCAATGGCCTTTTTCAGCGCAGGCAGCAGCTCGGTGCCGCCCCCACCCCTTTCATTATCGATTGCACTCAGGGCATATTCAATGTTCTTTTTTGTCGCAGGCATGGACTCCTCGGAAAGCACGGTTGATCCGCCGGAAAACAGCAGCACATTGAACCGGTCGGTCGGCCGCAGAGAGCCTATGAGATCTCTCAGGAGTTCCTTTGATACATCAAGGGGGAATCCGTGCATGGAGCCGGACACATCCACGACAAATATATATTCCCTGGGCGGTATCTGCTCTGATCGTATTTTTTCCGGCGGCTGGACCATCATGAGAAAGAAGTTCTCTTCAGCGCCTTCATAG
The DNA here is from genome assembly GCA_016934135.1 of Deltaproteobacteria bacterium. Classification (GTDB taxonomy): domain Bacteria; phylum Desulfobacterota; class Desulfomonilia; order UBA1062; family UBA1062; genus DSAD01. The sequence goes on from JAFGTK010000146.1 coordinate 2,651, forward strand.
AGGAGAAGCCCGGTATCGATAGCTTTGCCTGCAAGCCTGTATCTGCAGATAAAGTCGCGGTTGCCGCCTGCATGTTCGCTCTCATCCAGACCCACTGAAGCAAAGGTCCTGCCCTCATACGCAATGTCGGTTTTGTGGGTCTCGCAGCTGATGTCTGCAATGGGAAGCCCGGCAGAGAGGTTCACCCGGATGTCAAATGCATACGGGAGCTTCTCTCCCTCGTGAAGATAAGGGTTTGCAATCCATTGCTCGCCTGCCGGTGCTTCCGCCGCGTTCATATTCGAATACCGGGGCCCCACTACTGTCGGATAGACGAACTCGTATACGGCATTCACCGGTATTAAAAGTTCC
>JAFGTK010000147.1 GCA_016934135.1 Deltaproteobacteria bacterium
ACAAAAGATACCCTGGCGTTGACATCCTGGAACCAGAATCATAGTGCCGATGCAGAGCCTTTGAACACCAAAGCTCTGCTGGAAATTAAAAAAGGCAACCACGCAGACGCGATAAACCTTCTCAGCCGCAGCCTTGATGTGGAACCGAACAATTACCGGTATTACAATCATCTGGGCATTGCACTGGCAGGCCTCGAAAGAACCGATCAGGCGACCAAAGCCTTCGGCAATGCCATAACCCTCGACCCTGACAACGTAATATACCACTATAATATCAGCAGGCTTTATCAGGCCACATATAATCTATTCGAGGCGGAGCGATCCATAGCAAAGGCCGGAAGCATCGATTCAAAGAGAGTGCGCTACTTTCTGGACTACGAAGAAAAGAACCGGGACAACAGATTCATTACGGAACAGACCCCTGTAACAAGGCTTCTTGCGCGGCAGATGCGAGAGTCAGAAGATCTCAAAGCCACGGCAGATACCCTGTGGAATATGTCATTCGGCATCTTCAACAGGAATAGAGCAATATATATAAGCCTGTCATCAATCCTGGTTCTCTTTTTGCTGGGTCATATCCCGGAGGATAAATTCATAAAACGCTGCAACAGGTGCGGAAACCTCTATTATGCAGGCACCGAATCCAAATCAGGGTTTCCCATGTGTCTTCAGTGCCATTGGATCGATACAAAGGCAAAAAAACAGGTGAACACCATCTTGCATAGCAAGGCAGAGGAGATCAAACAGTTCCGTATCGACAATACAGCCAATACAGCAAAACTTGAATATATCTTTCCGGGTTTCGGTTCAATTGTCGGCAACAAAACCATAAAGGGGATCGTTCGAATATTCTCCTTCAGTGCCGCCCTTATGCTTATCCTTACCGGGGGGCAGTTTATATATTCCATCGTCCCTACAGGAATCGATTTTACCGGAAGCATGAGAATCTTTGGATTTTTAACTGCGGCATTTATCTATTGGAGATCTTACAAATCGCCTCCAATCCGGTACGGGGTATAGTATGGCATTGCTGGGCACATTAAAAGGTTTCGGGGTTACAGAGATATTCCAGCTCATCTCTCAGCAGATGAAGACAGGGACCCTTGTTCTGACCTCGCCTAAAGCCAATGTATCCATCGCTTTTGAAGACGGTGTTATCGTGGGGATGAAATCGGATCAGTGGACAATGGATCCAAGGGCCGAAGTCCTGATAAAGGGCGGTTTCATCCATGAAAAGGAACTGAAGATTGCATTGGATAACGTCAAAAAAACAAATACCTGGGAGGATATACTCATATCCCAGGGCAAGTTGAAGAAGACCTTTCTGCTTAAAGCCGCAAATGTCGTTATCAAAGATATCCTCCTTGAGATATTCCAATGGAAGGAAGGGGGCTATCGGTTCGAAGACTGGGAAGTGGAAACCGATAGCATGCTCACTTGTCACATTCAGAGCGAAAGCATTATTCTCAATACGCTGCGCGTCATCGATGAGTGGCCTCTGGTAAAACAGAAGATCCCGCCGGTAGACTATTGCCCGGTAACCATTATACCGTTGACCGAAGACATTGTCCGTAAAAATGATCTCTCCGATGTCGATACACACATCTTCGACCTCATTGACGAGTCAAAGACCATCGAGAATATTATCAGAGAATCGCTGGAACCACCTGTAGAGGCACTGAGTTCCATAGTAAAACTCATTGATGCAGGGCTTGTGGAGGTGTTCCCTGCGGGCATAAAAGATAAACGTGATTCGTCCATCGCGCAGAAGGTTTTCTTCGGACACCTGAAAAGGGTCTCGGTATTCGTGCTTCTGGGCCTTTGCATCCTCGTTATAATCATGGTGGGAAACCCAAGAATTATGGAAGGGTACTTTATTCCCCCGGAGATAAAAGAGTATATCCAGACACAGAAAGAGATTGCAGGGCAGTATGCTAAACAGGAGATATGGCTTTCAAAGCTAGATACAAATAATTATGCCCTCCCCCCATCATCTTCACCGGAGTAAAGGCAACATCCACGAACCTCGGCAGTTCTTTTGAATCAAGATCGATGCTGCAGCGCAGTGTGTGAAAAACCCTGTTGGAATGTTTCAGAAAGAGTTTGAACTGTCCCTTTGAGAATCTCTTTTTCCCCACGACCTCCATGGACGGTATCATGAATACCGGTTCAGGATTCCCCTCACCAAAGGGACCTAGCATCTCCAGTTCGTCCAGAAGCATTGGGGTGATATCAAGAGGGGATATCTTCAGATCGACCTCATAACGTTCTTTTGCGTCTGTCGAGTCTTTGATCAGTCTGTCGAGTGCCCCTGAAAACTGTATGATCTTTGCTTCATCTATGTTCAGGCCGACAGCCATTTTATGTCCGCCGAAATCGTTCAGGAAATCCGATGCACTTGTAACAGCTGCATGAAGATCAACCCCATCGACAGACCTTCCCGATCCTACGCCGATACCGTCAATAATCGATATGACAATAGCCGGCCTGGAAAAGATCGAGGCCAATCGGGAGGCAACGATCCCTATAACGCCGGGATGCCAGTTTGTTCCAGCAACCACGATCACCTTTCCCTTATCAAAACCCTGATCCAGCATGAGCAAAGCCTCCTTGAGCACCTTCTGCTCCTGGATCTGCCTGTGCCTGTTGAGTTCATTAAGTTCATGTGCTAGGCTTTGCGCCTTTTTTTCATCCTGCGTGGTCAGCAGCTCGAATGCCTTGCGTGCGTCCGAGACTCTGCCTGCAGCATTTATCCTCGGACCCAGGATAAAACCGATATCCCTCGAAAAGAGCTTCCTGTTGATGCCGGAGACCCTTGCAAGGGCTGATATTCCGATCCTGGCCGCAGAGTTGAGGACATTCAACCCCTCTTTGACCAGAATCCTGTTAATGCCGCTGAGCGCAACGACATCGGCAACTGTCGCCATGGCTACAAGATCCAGTTCATCTCTGAGGTTTGGAAGATCTTTCATCCCCTGATCCCGGAGAAACGATCTGAGCGCGACAATAAGATGGAAGACAACTCCCGCCCCGCAGAGATCTTCTCCGCTGAACGGGCAGTCAGGCTGTTTCGGATTGATTACCGAGTATGCCTTCGGGGTATCATCACCAAGCTCATGATGGTCGGTAATGATTACATCCATGCCCAGTGCATTGGCATGATCAACCTCTTTACATGCCGTGACCCCGCAGTCTGCGGTGATCAGAAGACTTACCCCCTGATCGTGCAACTCGTCAATCCCGCGAATATTGAGCCCGTATCCGTCAGTCGACCGATCGGGTATAAAGACAACAGGAGGAGACTGTCCGAGGCTTACCAGGAACCGGTAGATCAGCGCTGCAGAGCATACGCCGTCTACATCATAATCCGTAAATATCCCGACTACCTCTTTTTGCTCTACAGCCCCGGCGATTCTTTTGCAGGCTTTATCCATGTCCTTCATCATGCGGGGATCTCTGAGCTGACCGAGATTGGGGGTGAGGAAGCTCAGGATCTCATCCGGATTGTCCATGCCGCGCAGACGCATCAATGATCTGAATATGGGGGAAAATTTCAGCTCAGGCAGAATGTTCCGGTCAATTTGCCCTTTTATAACCCATTCGGGAGAAAGACATATCATGCCTCTTTACTTAACCCTGGCATGAGAATTAGTCAAGATTCGCGATCAATCAGTCTCAGGATTTATAAAGATATTGTTGCAGCAATCTGCTCGTCTGCAGCATATCGGCAGGTTTCACCTCCATTGTAATAGTTGCATCATACCCTTTGCCGCACAGAAGAGACAGTATGCCGGGGTAGTCGATAATACCCTGACCAAGTCCAAGGTGAAGATCGTCCCTGACACCCGTTCCCCCCCAATTATCGTGCACATGCACATGCGCGATTCTTTCAAACACATTTTCTATAAAACCGATGGAGGTATTCACTTTCGATAAAAGCTGACCATGCCCGATATCAAGGGTCATCCTCAAATCTTCTATCGTCTCAAAGGCCGGAGCAAAACTCTCAAATCGCTCACTCAGGTTTTCGATGCACAACACAATATCCCTGTCTTTGGCATGGGCAACCATAGCCTTTAACAAACCGATCTTCTGTTCAACCAGTTCAGGCGGCGCCCATCTCCTGTCCATCCAGAAATGGATGGTGGCTTTGTGTATATCAAGCCTTGCAGACATGTCGATAAGCCTTTTTATCTTCGGTACAAAGCCGATTTTGAGACCATCAACATCAAACGGATTCCCTTCATTGGGATAATGTGCGATATAGGCAATGCCGTAGGATTCCTGCAACCGCAATAAATCAGGAAGCTGATCTTCGATTTCATCAGGATCATCCAGGGAGATCTCTGCATAGGGATATCCCATTCTGCCCACCTCATCGATCTCTTCCAGGGTATGGGCTCTTGCCCCGATGATTATCATAATAAAACACCTTTCTTTCGTCTTCTTAAATACTGTTTTTGTAATACCATATAAAAATGACTTCGCAAAACCGGTTCAATGCTTGACCATATTTTCTAGTTGTTATAGATGTTTCTCGTCTGAAAAAGGGATGATTTCCATTTGCTGTGATCATGTTCGTCGTGTTCCAGGGAATTATGACAGGAAATAGTGCAGGGTATGAAGCTTAATATTGGCCATTAAATTGTTATTATAAAGGGTAGATCACTGAAAAATTCGTCATTCGATCTGAAACGTATTACCAAATTGATCTCTCTGAGTTCGATAATTGGTGTAGTATCCGGCCTTGGCGCAGTTTTATTCTTTTATCTGCTTCAGCTGGGCAATTATCTTTTTCTTGTCCGGACCGGAGCATTTACCCAACCAACCATTGATGAAACGACAGGCGTTGTATCACCTGTCCATACAGATCTCATAGAGAAGATCTTTACGCTGGGAAGCGGCGTTCCCTGGTACCTTGCCCTTATCCCTGCCATTGGCGGCCTTATCACAGGTCTTATTGTATACACATGGGCTCCCGAAGCGGAAGGACATGGTACTGATGCGGCCATAGACGCGTTTCACAACAAGAAGGGTAAAATCCGCCCGAGGGTACCCCTGATAAAAACAATCACCTCTGCAATCACCATCGGTTCCGGCGGATCTGCCGGCAGGGAAGGCCCGATAGCTCAGATAGGGGCGGGCTTTGCCTCATACCTGGCTACAAAACTCAATCTCTCTGATCAGGAACGCAGGATAATGCTGGTCGCCGGTATGGGAGGCGGAATAGGAAGCATCTTCCGTGCACCTCTTGGAGGAGCACTGTTTGCAACCGAGGTACTCTACAGCGAAGCTGATTTTGAATATGAGGCCATCATCCCTGCTATCATCTCATCCATTGTCGGATACTCTGTGTTTTCATCCATTGTGGGATGGGGAGCCCTGTTCAACACACCGGAATTCATCTTCCGCAATCCCCTGGAGCTTGTCTTTTATTTCATCCTTGCCATCTTATGCAGCGGCCTCGGATATGTCTATGTCAAGGTTTTCTACGGATTACGTGATTCTTTCTTTGCGAGGCTGCCCATTCCGAAACATTTCCGGCCGGCAATCGGGGGGCTGATGATCGGCTGCCTCGCCCTTGTTTATCCCCAGGTCCTCGGTTCAGGATACGGATGGGTACAGCTTGCCATATATGGAAAGATGGCAATAGGGCTCATGCTAGTCCTGGCCTTCGCCAAGATCCTGGCAACCTCCTTTACCATCTCGTCAGGGGGGAGCGGTGGTGTCTTCGCACCGTCACTGGTAATCGGCGCCATGCTGGGCGGTGCATTCGGGGGAATCATACACCAGCTTGTCCCCGGGATAGCCACTCAACCTGCTGCATATATAATCGTCGGGATGGCAGGCTTTTTTGCTGGGGTGGCAAATACGCCGATATCAACACTGATCATGGTATGCGAACTCAGCGGAAATTACGGTCTCCTTCCCCCCCTCATGCTGGTAAGTGTCTGCGCAATACTTTTCAGCAGGGGATTCACCATATACGCAAAGCAGGTTCCTTCCAGGACCGAGTCCCCTGCGCACAGAGGTGAATTTCTCATGGATGTGCTTGAGGGACTTAAAGTACAGGATGCAGTACAGATACCGAATTCAGTCTCCATAGTGCAGGAAGATACCCCCCTTACAGACATCGTCAAACTCATTACCTTCAGCAGATCTTCCTATTTTCCGGTAGTAAACGCCTCCGGATCACTCTCCGGCATCTTTGATATCCACGATGTGAGGAGGATTCTTACCGACGAATTCCTGCCTCATCTGGTGATTGCCAGGGATATTGCGGTAGAGGACGTGATAAGCGTCAGGCCAGGTGATGATTTAAAGACAGCGCTCATGAAATTCACCATAAAGAATCTGGAGGAATTACCGGTGGTCGACCCTGATAATCCGAAAAAGGTTATCGGCATGATAACCAGACGACACCTTATCAATGCCTATAACCAGGAACTCTCCGCCAAAGGCACTGTCTGACCCAAAGCCCTCCTTCGAACAAAGACCACCTGCATCAACACTCGGGTGTATGTCTGCCCATGATATACACATAAACAGGATCGTCAAATATTGTGTCCCTGGCTCTGATGATCCTGTCCTCCTTCCAGGATGGTATCGGAAAATTGGAACTTATCACCATTGCACCATCGGCAAGTTCGCTGCAGAGCTTCTCCCCGAGGCGTTTCATCAGATCAGGGAAGAGATAACAGTATACACAGTCCGCACCGGAGAAGTCCTCCTCCCAGAAATCCTTGAACATGACCGAAGATTTCCTTTTCCAGAGCATTACCAAGGCAAGCATAAAGGCTATGGGATTTATCTCATAGCCCTTTACGAGCACGCCGTATTCTTTCTCAACAGCAGACATGAATCTGCCGTCTCCGGCCCCTATATCCCTTATATCATGAAAAAACGAAAAATCTATGGCAGCGACGATCTCGCGTATCATAACCTTCGGTGTCGGCACAAAAAGGGCCCCGCCTGTCCTGTGGTGAACTGCGAAGATCACGAGAGAAAAGACAAACAAGGCAGCGAACACTGCAAGAGAGCCGAAGATGATAATCTTAAGTAATATCTCCATAGCATACTTTCTTAAACAGCGGCCTCATCCAGATCGGGGATTTTATCCATAGGATAATCAAAGGGGCTGTCAATGATCCCTGCACACAGGACCGCACCGTCATGGTCATACACCACGGCAAGCTGTCCGGGTGAAAACAACCTGCCATAGGCTACAAAGAGATCTCCTTCCTCCCCCGGCATGATCAGGGCCTTTTCAGCACGCTGACGGTATCTGACCTTAACAAAGGCCTCTGTGGGGCGTGTAACAGCAGGTATTTTCATATAGTTCACCCCTTTAAGAACAAAACCCTTGTGCGGCCATTGCCAAAGATCTCCAACGGTTATGGTGTTGTGAACCATATCAACACCGAGCACATACACCTTTCGTCCGAAACCCATGCCGAGGCCCTTACGCTGACCGATGGTATAGTGCAGAGCCCCCCTGTGCTTTCCGATAACCCGACCCTTAACATCGAGAATCACACCTGGTTTCGATTGATAGTCACTATATGACCGTATAAATGAGACATATCCCTCTTGTCCTATAAAACATACATCCTGAGACGTTTCCCTCGGGGGGATTACAAGGGTGGTGCTGTCAAGTATCGCCCGTACACCGGGTTTTGTAATTTCCTCAAGGGGGAACACGCTCAGTTTGAGGGCCTCCTGCGGGACAAGCCCCAGAAAGTATTCCTGAGAGTTTTTTTCACGCGCCCTTGAAACATAGTACCTTCCCTGCTCAAAGCCTTTTCTAACATAATGACCGGTTGCCACCATATCTGCCCCTAAATGCATTGCCATCTTAAGGAGCACTGCAAACTTGATGTCCCTGTTGCAGATAACGCATGGATTCGGGGTGCGGCCTTTGAGATATTCATCGCAGAAATAATCTTTGATCGTCGTAAATTCTTTACGAACATCCAGCATATGATGTTCTATTCCCAGGTACCGGCAGATATGGAGGGCACGCTCCATATGCAAGGATCCGGGATTTTCTTCACTGAAATGGCCGGTTACGCCGCAGATCTTTTCCCCTGAATCATGCAGAAGGATGGCGGCGGCAGCAGAATCAGCCCCACCTGAAAGTGCTGCTGCTATCATGAGGTTCCGTCTTTGGCACCATCTTTTTCAGCCACAGGCCTGATGATGAGATCCATTCCGTCAAGGTCGACAACTTCAACACTGTCACCGGGACTGAGCAGAGCAGGACCCCTGGCATTCCAGTATTCCCCATGGCAGAACACCTTTCCTTTTCCACCGGCATCCCAGACATGAACCTCGGCCTTTTCTCCTTTCAGACCCTGGGCACCGCTTACAGGGGAAGTCCTGTGCACCTTGACGACAAGGTACAGGCAGGCAACGAAGAACCCGGTAAAAAACAGTGTGATGGGAAGGATCACCATTAAAGAGACCTGTGCATAGAGCTCGGGTGTACGAAAGAGCAGCAGAGAACCGAGGATCATAGATATTATTCCTCCTACGGTAAGCAGGCCGAAACTGGGTACCTTTATCTCGGCAATAAAAAGGATGACCGCCAGAAGAATGAGGGCCACGCCGGCAAAGTTCACAGGAAGTGTCTGAAGGGCGAAGAATGCAAGGATGAGCGATATGCCTCCGATTACACCGGGAAGGATCGCCCCGGGAGAAGAAAGCTCAAAGTAGATGCCGGCAAGACCTATTAGCATCAGGATATATGCTATATTCGGATTGGATATGGCGGCAAGAAGCCGGTATCTCAGCCCCATGGGATTTTCCACAAGATGTGCACCCTTTGTCTGGAGTTCAAACGTGGTGGCACCTTTCTTGATGACTCTTCCATCGAGCTGTGCAAGCAGGTCATCCATATTTTCCGCCAGAATATCCACAACACCGATCTCAAGTGCCTCGTTCGCCGGGGTGGAGATGCTTTTACGAACCGCGTCTTCGGCCCACTGCTCGTTTCTGCCGCGCTCCTTTGCAATGCTTCTTGCATATGCCACTGCATCGTTGGTAACCTTCTCCACCATGGTCGTATCCTCGCCCTTTTCATCCCCGGCCTTGCCGATATTCACCGGATGAGCAGCACCGATATTTGTCCCGGGCGCCATGGCGGCAACATCTGCTGCAAGGGTTATTATGGCGCCGGCCGAAGCTGCACGGGCACCCTTGGGCGAGACATAGACGATTACCGGAATATTGGCATTCATCTCATGCTGAATAATGTCCCTCATTGCAGTATCAAGACCGCCAGGGGTATCGAGACGAATGATGACCGCAGCCATGTTTTCGGCAAGAGCCTCATCAATGTTCTCTATAAGGTAGGATGCAATCGGAGGGCTGATAGCATCTTTCACCTCGACAATGAGGAACTCCGATGCGAACAGCAGTTCGGGAAGAACTATCACAAGAGCACAAAGAAAAACTATATACTTGCCTAATCGGGCCGTGAGATCTGCAAATACTCCATTACCTTTTTTATATCTTCCCATACATCCCTCTTTTTTGATGGATTTTGGAGGAGATAACTCGGGTGATACGTAGGCATTACCGCAATCCCCTTATACTCCCTGAATATTCCCCGCAATCGGCTTATAGGAGTCTTGATCTCCAAAAGATTCTGCGTGGCTGTCCTGCCCAGGGTGACAATGACCTTGGGCTGAACAGCACCTATCTGTGATTCGAGGAAGCCGATACAATGTTCAACCTCTTCCGGCAGCGGATCCCTGTTCCCGGGAGGCCTGCATTTGAGGATATTGGCTATGTATACCTCGGACCTCTTCAAACCCATGCCCTTTTCAATAATGTCTGTCAGGAGCTTGCCTGCCGGACCGACAAACACTCTGCCTGTTTCATCTTCAACAGCTCCGGGGGCCTCTCCGATAAACATGAGCGATGCCTTTGCACTTCCTTCACCAAAAACGATGTTCTTTCTCGTCCGGCAAAGAGGACACCTCTTACAATCCCCCATGGCACCCTGCACAGCATCGAGATCTGGAATATCTGTGGAAATTTCTGCACTGCGGTGGTCAATTTCCGAAAAGACCAGATATCGGCCGGCCCAGACGGCTTCCTCGCGGATTACCTGAAGCAAAAGATCCTTCACACCCTTTCTCTTATAAAATCCAGTATCTTATGCGCCAGAGATTCTTTCTCTATCTGTTCGAAATCATCGAGAATACCCTCGGGAGTGATGATAATGCCGCTGTTTGTATCCGAAGCAAAACCGCTTCCAGCCTGCTCCACCCTGTTGGCAACGATCATATCCAGTCCTTTTCTTGTCATCTTGTCCTTTGCTGAAGCGGCAAGATTCTCGGTCTCGGCTGCAAACCCTACATAGAATCTCTCTTCTTTCATAGGCTTGATTTCAGACAGGATATCAGCACTGGAGCTCAGTGCAATGGAAGAGAGCTTGTCCCCCTTCTTGATCTTTGCATCCCTGTATACACTCGGGACATAATCCGCCACTGCAGCTGCCATGATGAGCACATCACAGTACTGAAGGCTTTCCTTAACAGCTGCAAGCATCTGCTGGGCCGAACGCACCATCACCACCTCAGCCCATGGCGCATAATCTATATTTACAGGTCCGCTTATCACCTTTACCTTGGCCCCTCTCATACAGGCGGCTTCGACCAGGGCGCTGCCCATCTTGCCTGTGGACCTGTTTGTGATAAACCTGACCGGATCAATATCCTCGCACGTAGGACCGCATGTGATCAATACGGAGACCCCTTCAAGATCCTGCTGAAAAAGGAGTCTCTCGACCTCTGCCACTATCCGCTGCGGTTCCGGCAATCTTCCTGCACCTTCCCAGCCGCATGCAAGTTCCCCAACGGCAGGTTCAAGGATGTGGACCCCTCTTTTCCGGAGGATATCGAGGTTATCCTGAGTCGCCTTGTTAGAGAGCATATTCACATTCATGGACGGGCATACCAGAACAGGGGCCTTTCCAGCGAGAACCGTACACGAAAGCAGATCATCGGCAATCCCCTGTGCAAGTTTTGCAATACAGTTTGCCGTAGCCGGTGCAATGAGAAAGAGATCGGCCCTGTCTGCAAGGGCAATATGCTCAACCTCATAGGCATTGGGCGATATCGCAGGGAACATCTCGGTATGGACAGGTCTTCCTGTGACGGTCTGGAGGGTAATAGGCGTGACAAACTGCCTGGCGGCATCGGTCATAACTGCATGCACCTCAATCCCAGCGCCTGTAAGACCCCGTACGATCAGGGGCGCCTTATATGCGGCAATACCGCCGGTAATCCCGAAAACTACTGTCTTGGCCGCTAGATCTTCCCCTGTGGTATTACCCATATCTCCACCCTCGTACCGAGAGGATTCTCTGTTATCAGGATGCTCGCAATCCTCTCGCTTTTCTTGAAAAAGAGCTTGATCGATCCCTGGTACTCATACTGGTTAAGTGCTGTCCATCCGTCCGAATACATCGAGGTTATAAAAAACTGGGCAAGAGATCCGCTCTCCAGACGCCCTTTAAGGACTATCCGCCCATGTCCGTTAGTTATGTAGCTCTCCTTGGTATCCTTGGTGAGACCTCCGGGGACCAGTACGTCATTGAAATCAAAGTATCTGGGAGACGGATGAGTCTCAGGGGCAGAAGTTGAACCCTGAAATTTCTCCTTAAACTCGGCACAGCCAGAAATAAACACCATCATTATTAGTGAAATAACACTGTAGAGCAGTATTCTGTTCATCATCGACCTCCCTTAAAGGAATGGGTTGTACCTTCGTTCGGTCCCAATGGTTGTGGCAGGACCATGACCGGGAAGCACCCGTACATCATCACCCAATGGGATGAGACGCGTCTTGATGGATTGAATCAATGTATGATAATCGCCGCCGGGCAAGTCTGTCCGGCCGATGGAACCGGCAAACAGGGTATCCCCGGCAAAGCAGTACTTGCCGTCGGCGGAAACCAGAGATATCCCGCCTGGAGAATGGCCGGGGGTTTCTATGACTGTGAGGGTGATATCCCCGCAGCTGATCTGATCACCATCGGACAGGAACCGGTCCGGTTCCGGCTGCTGCTCGATACTCACGCCGAAAAGTCTGCCCATCTTTGATGCGGTCTGCAGGATGGGGAGTTCGAGACTATGAAGCATTATCTCGGCATCATAAGCATCCTTGATATCCTTGAGGGCGCCAATATGATCTACATGTGCATGTGTATTTATAACGGCCTTTACATGAACACCCATCTTTTCAATCTCCTGCAGGATCCTTTGGGCATCTCCTCCGGGATCTATAACAATAGCCTCATGTGTAGAATCATCGGCTATGATGAAACAATTGGTCATAAATTCGGAGACAACAACCGTGTTTAACAACATAATTCCCCCTTGCGTGTTTGACGAAGGAATGAACAATCGCCATTCAATCGGAGCATATCCATGTATACACAATAGTATACCGGGCGAGATTGGTCAACAGGCATAACTTTTGATCCTGCATATACTAATTACAGTAACTTTGTGCTGATCATGTATTGTTATATCTTACTCAGGGAAATATCTACCACCACAATCATCGTAAAGTTTTGCATTCATAAAACCGATGAACTCGATAGATATGGCACATATACTCATTGTAGAAGACGATATAAACCTCGGACAGATCCTGTTTCAGGAACTGAAGAAGCATAACCACGATGTAGAACTCGTGGAGAATGCAGAAGCAGCCCTTGCCAGGATAAACAAGTATATCTATGATCTTATGCTTACCGACCTCAAACTCCCCGGCATGGATGGGATTGAACTCTTAAAAAAGGTAAAGGCATCCAATCCCACAACCCTGGTCATAGTGATGACAGGTTATGCCTCAGTCGACACAGCTGTTGTCGCGATGAAAAACGGGGCTCATGACTTTATTCAGAAGCCTTTCGGTCTCCATGAGATCGTTCAAAAGATAGATGATGCCCTAGCATTGAAACGAATGAAGAACGAGATAGACTACCTGAGACACACGCAGGAAGATATCATCTACCGCACTGCAGATATAATCGGTGAAAGCACGACGCTGAAGAAGGTGTTGACGATGGCGGAAAAGGTCGCTACTGCAGATTCCACGCTGCTCATCACCGGAGAGACCGGAGTCGGGAAAGGCCTTATAGCAGGGGCGATCCACCATAATTCGAACCGGGCGGGCAACAATTTCGTGCAGGTCAACTGCGCAGCTCTGCCGCAAAATATACTTGAAAGCGAGCTCTTCGGTCATGAAAAGGGCGCCTTTACCGGGGCCATCAAGATGCGCACCGGCAGAGTGGAGCAGGCAAACATGGGCACCATATTCCTGGACGAGATAGGGGACATGGACCTGGGTCTGCAGTCAAAAATACTACGGGTACTCGAAGAAAGGGAGTTTGAAAGAGTCGGCGGCGAAAGGACGATCAAGGTTGATGTACGTGTTATAACAGCCACGAACAAAGACCTCTATACACTTGTCCAGGAGGGCAAGTTCAGAGAGGATCTCTATTACCGGATAAATGTGGTTAATATCCACATACCGCCCATCAGACAGCGCAAAGAAGATATCGAGCCACTTACCCGTTACTTCATCAAGAAATACACGCGGGAATTCAACAAGACCGATATGGATATCGATCACGAAGCACTTGCATACATGTGGGATTACGACTGGCCGGGTAATGTCCGGGAAATCCGCAATTGCGTTGAACGTGCGGTTCTGCTGGCCGAAGGCGATGTTGTTCGAAGGCATGATATATCAATAACCCACCACAGCTCGACTGATGTCGCGCCGAAAGAGGATACCGCCATGTCCAGCCTGGCAATATCCGAGAAGGAAATCCTCCTGGATGCACTCAGAAAAAACGACTGGATTCAGAAAGAAGCTGCCAGTTCTTTAGGGATCAGCAAACGGGTCATCCACTATAAAATCAAAAAATACGGTATCACTCATCCCCGGTGGATCAAAAACCGATAACATCCACATACATGGACGCTATATCCGGATCCAGCGTCTTGCCGCTCATGGCGCATAATTCCCTTAAGGCATCTTTGGTATCCATCTGGAACCTGTAGAGCCTGGGAGATGTCATGGCATTGAAGGCATCGACAATTCTCATGGCACGGGCACCGTCAGGTATCTCATCGCGTTTGAGTCCACGCGGATATCCGCTCCCATCAATATTTTCATGGTGATACATGAGAATATCCTCGTCAAGATCAAGAACTGCAGAGGCCTTGAGCATCCGTGAGGTAATCAGGGTGTGAGCATGGATCTTTTTCTTGTCGAACGGTGTCATCTCCCCCTTGGTAAAGATGGCCGTTGGTATGCCTAGATAGCCGATATTGGCTACCAGAGAGGAATTTGCCCAATTGGTCGCCTGAATATCGCCCTTGCCCATTTCCTTTGCCAGGCTGTACATCTGGTCAGCCACCTTGATCGAGTATCCCATGGGATACCCTGCTCTGAGGTCACTGAGAATGGAAGCCGTAGACAGAATGCCCAGATACCAGTTTCGGATATCGGTATCAACGCCCAGGGAAACCGCCCAAGCAGGAGAAAGATAGGTGGTGATCCAGTCGAGGATATCATCAGGCAAACCTTCGTGGCTTATAAAGCCGAGATCTATGCCCTGCCAGTGAACAGGGGTGCCCGGAGCTTCATAGCGGATAGAGATCTCGTCAGCGTGACACTGTATCCTGAACAGGTCAAGAAGCTCATTCAAGGTGTTCACATGGGGACCGGACTGCAGGATCTTTCTCATCCTGAGTTCCAGTGAAAGGTTCGTATGCTTTATGGCCCCGGTCTGTGAATACTTGGCCATATGCAGGCCCTTCTTCTTTGCATGGGAAAGGGCCTGATGAGCGATATTGATGAGGCCTTTCGCATCCTGAGCCTCATCCGGGAGCGTAGCAATGCCCATGGTCATGTTATTGGCCAGGTCAGCACCCAGATTCAGTGTGGCATTATGCAGTGCTGTGATGGCATCCTGGGATGAGCATCCGGGAAGGATAACGAAAAAGCTAAGCTCTTCATACCTCAAGACTTTGTCATAACACCTGAGACCTTCCTGAATTCTTCTGGCGAGCATCTTGAGCGTTCTTACCCCTTCCGGAATATGCCTGTACAAACCGAACTTGTTTCTGTCCTCGATCTCGATGATCGCGACAGTCAGGGGAAAAGACATCCTTTTGGAGAGTTCCTCATACTGATGCAGTACATCGAGCAGAATATGTCTCTGCGGAACATCCATTCGAACATCAAGAGCACCGTCGTAATCGATATCGGGTGCAATGACCTGCTGAAGAATATTTTCCGAACTCAAAAGCAGGTGCTTGATCAGGATGAGATCATTCAGCGTGAATTCCGGCCCCCCTTTCCTGAACAGCTCGAGGCAGCCGATAACCTTGGTATCCTTGTAAATTGGCAGCCCTATCATGGAAGAGAAATGTATGGGGATCTCGTTGGATTCAAGCCTTGTTTCATTGATATCCGTCACGAGCAGCGGACGTGCAGCATCACGAATTGTCGAGGTGAATATATCCCCCTTTTCTATCTCCTCGGGGATCTCGCCCTGCAACCCTCTGCAGAACCAGGCATCTCCCGGAGACCATATGTATACAAGGGCTACATCGTAAGGGGTAATATGGTTTACAAAATTAAGGAAGAGATCGGATATCTTTTCTACCCTAACATCCACATCATTGAGAAGAAGAACCTGAAACAGCAGAGGTACTACCTCGGAATTCTCCTTTATAAATTCCGGAGAAAGCTCCAGGGTCTGGTCTATAACATATTGTTTTAATCTGTCATTAAGCATGGCAATACACGACCACCTCCATCATATGATTAAGCCGATGAGGTATTAATACCTAAACCTTACACAATCCCAGTAAGCTTCAAATTCACGGCATGCTTTTTTCAGATCATAAATACCATTTATGCCCAGCCTGCCCAACTGTTCAAGGATCTCTCTGCGAGTAAGCTTCATAGTTGCCCCCACCCAAGTTTCTTGTTTTTTCTAAACTGCAAACATGGTGCCACAACCGCTGATCGGCATAACTCTCTAATATCACTATGTGTTATATTCATAGGCCATATTCAATATATAGAACTTTCTGTGTAAAATAGAAATTTTGTTACTCTTTATAAGAAAGAAATTACATACTGTTAACACCGCAACCTATGTGAAAATAATTACCCATATAAATCAACATGTTTTGGAAAGAACAGCATTACTTTCTGAAGATCTGCCTGAACCCTAGCAGCCACAGAAGACCGAAATAAATGACGGCACCTGATACAATGGAACTCAAAAGAAGGAACAGCCCGTAAAGAGTGAAGCCTTCAAGCCAGAATTGCATAGATGCAAACGGAATAAGGCACAAACCCATGCCCGCAGCAGCTGCAATCATCTTTGCATACTGCACAACAGGTATCTTCCCTGGCGATATCCCTTTCTTTATAAGGACCCGGTACAATATAATAACCTGAAGAACCACTGATATGCTGCTCGCCAGGGCGATCCCAGCATGCTGCATAGGCATCATGAGCGCCACACTCACAAGAATGTTTATTACCAGTGCAATCCAGGCAATATTAACAACAGATCTTGCCTGCTGCATGGCATAGAGCGCCTGGGTAAGGATTCTGGAGATTCCTACCGCACACAGGCCCAGGGCATACATACGCAGGGCATATGCACTGGCAAGTGCATCCGTCATGGTAAAGGCGCCTCTTAAGAAGAGGATGGAAAAGATAGGCTCGGCAAGAACCATGATCCCGACAGTGGCCGGTATGGTGAAAACCAGCACAGCTGAGACGGATTCCCCGACAAGGGATGTAAGACCTTTTGTGTCTGATCTGGCATATGCTCTACTCATGGACGGAAGCATGACATTGCCCACGGCAAAGGCGAACAGGCCCAGGGGCAGCTCGACAATCCTGTTTGCATAATAGAGATAGGAAACGCTTCCTGTCGCAAGCAGAGAAGCAAGCAGGGTTCCGACAAACACATTGATCTGATACACCGAGGCCCCTATTGCAGCCACGCCCATAAGTGAGGCGACCTGCCTCAGACGGGGGTGGTAAAAAGACCTGGTCAGCCCCAGTGGAACGCGCAGGCGCTTCAACGGTATAACATGAAGGAGAACCTGTGCGATTCCTCCAAGTATGACACCCCAGGCAAAGGCATCTGCAGGCGATGAAAATACCGGGATCAGCACATAAAAGACAATGGGTATGCCGATCATGAATACATTAAGAAGAATGGGGGCAGCTGCAGGAGCCGAGAAATGCCCGAGTGAATTCAATATCCCCATAAAAAGGGCCACGATTCCAATAAGAAGGATGTATGGAAACATGATACGGGTGAGATGGACTGCCGTATCAAACGCTTCATTATGGATAAAACCGGGTGCGATTACCGCAACTACAGCAGGAGCTACAATCTCTCCTACAATGACCACAGCGGTTAATGCCAGAAACATGATGGTGAATACACCACGTGCCAGCACAAAGGCCTTTTCTAAGCCGTCACGCTCCTTTGCCTCGGAGAACACCGGCACAAAGGCAACGCTGACCGCACCTTCGGCCATAAATCTGCGCAGAAGATTCGGTATCCTGAAGGCAACAATGAATGCATCTGCAAGAATACCTGCGCCCAGAAGCCAGGCAAGCACCATATCCCGGATAAACCCTAACACCCGACTTATTCCGGTAAGGCCCGAAACAGTGGCGATGTTCTTTTTAACACGTATCTTCATACCACTGCCCGCAGGGTCATTTTCAGACACTATGGTTCTTTCTTTTCAACCACCTGTGCACGGACACGGATGATCTTTTTAGGGAGATATTCGATATCGGTCTCCAGCGTCACATATCCCCCGGTATGGCCTTTTGAGGATCCGGAATTGAAGGTAAGTTCAAGCCGCTTGTCTTCGCCCGGCTTGAGGATAAACGCCTGATCGGGCGAGACAGTGATTATACTCTCAGGCTTGGCAGTAACCCGGGAGATGGATACAGTGGCTTTCCCCTTGTTAAGTAGCGTTATTTCACTGTTTTTGATTGATCCGGCCTCTACCTTGCCCAGATTCACGAAGGCAGGGGTTACGCTCAATATCTCAAGGATTTCTGCCTTCATGGCAAGTATCACCGTGCCTGCATCCTTATCATTGGTCTTTATCTTTATCTGTTTGCTCAGCGTCTTGGTATACCCTCTGGTGGACATGCTAACAATTATCTTCTGTGTTTTTCCCGGCTCGATCTTCTGCTCATGAGACTGAAGGCTCTGCCCCCCCGGGGCAGTTATCTTAACCCCTCAACACGGGTTGACCGTTATGGATAGTGTTTCGTCGCCTATATTGCCGATGGTGAATTCATGGGTAATTTCTTTACCCTGAGGGACCTCTCCTGCATCAAAGATGGGATTGTCTACCTTTACCCTGGGTGAACAGTATACATTTCCTGATGTAAACAGAACGATAATTGCGATGAACATACCGGTGTTCTTTACAAATCTCAGCATTACCTCACCTCTGCCATTGAGCTATCATAAAATCATTGAGGTTTCCATACGTAATTATCCTGTGCAGCCCCCTTGGTGTTGACATTTAAGCCCTGACGGAATACATCTTTTATCTATGCGAGGCAAATTAGAACAACCCAGGGGACTTATCGAACTGATATCGGTTGAGGTCGAGAGAATAGACTGTGAATATCAGGAGCTGTGGGTCAGCTATGAATACACGTGCCCCGGCGGACAGTATAAATCGGCAATGGTGCTCCCCATAAACAATTCAAGAGAGATGACCAATGTCTTTTTCAAGGAGCTGATATCTGAGGCTAGGAATCTCTCCGAGATTGACAGGAGCGATATCTGCGGCATCGGTCTGAATGTATCGAACAAGATAAACTCCATGCTGCCCATCAAGAATCTCTGCCAGAGGGTCATTGATGTTCTGGGCTCTGACAATCCCCTCAATGAGAACAAAGAGTTCATTGATCTGTGCACCTCGGGCTTCCACTTTAAAGTGGCAACGGACAGCCTCTCCAGCAAGGATTTCGAAGAACGGTTCAAGATCTTCATGTCCCGTGCAAAAGAAAAAATAGCCCAGGGATACTATACAATCGCTGCAGACGATCTGGAGAAGGCAAATATCCTGTGTTCAACCTCGCCACTCATATACAAGCTGATCGGCATATGCCACCGGGAACTCGGGCATCTCGACCTTGCCTTCGATATGTTTTCCAAGGCCATGGATCTTGGCGACAAGGAACGAGACACCTATCTTTATCTGGCGGAGATCAATTTCTTCATGAACAATATGGAACAGGCACAGGAGATTCTCGAAAAAATGCTTAAAGAGTATCCAGAGGATATCCGGGCCATGGTGGAGCTGGCGAATATCAGATATCAGATGGGCGGCGATTATATCAATATTATGGACAAGGCCTTTTCCCTTGATAAGAACGCGACACAGAAAACAATCCTGCAGACATTCGTATTCAAGAAGGTAGGGGGAGGAAAGCAGAAAAAGACGTCCCTTAAGGCGGCATCAACGCTGCTTGAAATACCAGAGCACACCATTCGGCTGCTGGCACTGAACAACAGGATCCCTGCAAGGACATATTCTGATCATGACGAACTTATCCTGGATGAACACGAACTGAGATCTTGGGCCTTTGTATACAGGAGATACGATTTATTTGAAGATGAAATCGAACGAGTTTCAGCTAACCCGGGAGGGGATAAGCATCAAGGGATGGCTTTATTGTCCTGATGATGGCTTCAGAGGACTGCGTCCTGTTGTAATTCTCTGCCACGGCATACCGGGTTCAAAACCAGACCCTTCGGATTCAGGATATCTGGGCCTGATTGAAGAGATCGTATCCGAAGGATTCTGCTGCACTGCATTCAATTTCCGGGGCTGTGGTGATTCCGGAGGCAATATAGACATGAGAGGCTGGTTTAATGACCTGAGTGCCGTTGCGCACAAGATCTACAACACCCCGGGCATTGACCCCGATTCGATTCACTGCATCGGCTTTTCCGCAGGCGGGGCTGTCGCAGCCAAGGTTGCCTCCTTTGAAAAATACATCCGGAGCCTGCTTCTCATGGCAACTCCTTACAGTTTTTCCGACATCCTTCCGGATGATCCGGATATACTTAGAGAACACTTCCACCAGATCGGCATCATTCGGGATATCAATTTTCCTGGTGATATAAACAGGTGGTACGAAGATTTTATCGATCTCACACCCGGGAGATATCTGCCTTTCATCTCACCCAGAAAGGTAGGGATTGTTCATGGAGACAGGGATGAAACAGTCCCGCCAGGGCACGCGGAGCTCATGTTCAAATCGGCACTTAACCCTAAAAAGATCATCATGCTCGAAGGGGCAACCCATCAGCTCAGGAAGGACCCGAGGTCATGCGGGATCATCAAGAACTGGCTTACAGAAGTCAGATAACAGATCAATCAATCATATGAAATACCAGGAAAACTACTATTATCCCATCTTCGTTGATCTCAGAGGAAAACGTACGGTCGTCGTAGGGGGAGGACACGTTGCCGGCAGAAAGATCGAACCTCTGCTCGCAGCCGGGGCTGAGGTAACCGTCATTGCCCCTGAAATCATCGAGGGCATCGCGTCGATGGACAACGTAAGCCTCCTTAAAAGAAGCTATCAATCAGGCGACCTAAAAGGCGCGGTACTCGTCATCGCTGCAACCGACGATATGGAAATCAATGCCATGGTAAGCTCGGATGCAATGTCCCTGGGCATATTCTGCAATATTGTAGACATTCCCGATATGTGCAGTTTTATCGTCCCCTCTGTAGTGGAAAAAGGACCCATCAAGATCGCTATATCAACCGGTGGCATATCCCCTGCACTTTCACGAAAACTGCGTATGGAAATCGGGGGTCTGATCAGCGACGAGTATGGAACACTTGCGCTTATCATGGGAAAAATCCGACCTCTGGTACTCTCAAGGGAAGGCGGGCACGAAAATCACAAACGTATCTTCGATGTGCTTGTAAACTCGGAACTCTTTGATGCAATCAGGGCACACGACCGGGAGCTGGCTGAAAGAATCCTGTTTGAAGCGCTTGGGGAACATATCGATCTGGAGGAGATATTCCCATGCTGATATCAGGGGTTCTGATTCTCTATTTCATGACGTGTATCGGGTTTATCGGATATCTGTTCACGAGAAACAGGCAGATTGTTATAGCTGCGCGCATCCTTTTCATCCTTTCCGTGACAGCCCATCTGGTCTTTACGATCGCACTGAGTGTAAAGATACATCACCTTCCCGTTTCTTCACCCCCCCAGGCCGTCAACATGATGGTCCTGCTTGCATCTGTTGTCTTCACATTCCTTATCTGGAAAAAGCTGACCACCGTACTGGCTGCATTCTTTCTTCCGGTTGCCACATTCTCGCTGGGATTCATTGCGCCGTCTGTAGGACATAATCCAGGACTCTTTGTCGAATCATCGAAATACTGGTATCCGCTTCATACCTTGAGCGTGATCACAGGTGAGGCCTTTTTTATAGTGGCGTTCATCACATCGGTAGTCTACCTGATCCATGAAAGGGTCATAAAAAGGGGCGCCATTCACAATATAGCCAGTTCTCTGCCTCCGCTTGCCGTTCTGGACAGGATACTTTATACATGCCTGAGTTCAGGGTTTATCGCCATAACCATCGGCATGATGCTGGGAGCGCTTTGGGCATCGAGCCTTGATCTGGAATATGCACACATAGCCCCGAAGATCCTGTCAGGTATTCTTACGTGGTTCGTGTTTGCCTTCAGTGTTCACCAGAGATTCGCAATCGGATGGAGAGGCAGGCGCACCGCCGTCATCACGGTAATCGGATTTTTGGTGATGATTATCGGTTTCATCTCAATCAATCTTGCCTATCCCCACGCCCATGGAATAGGACTCATCCCATGAACCTGATCGGGTGCATAAGCATCAACCACAAACGTGCGAGCGTAGAGCTACGGGAAAAGATCTGCATAGAACCGGAACATATGGCAGAGATCCTTGGGAAGGATTGTGAGGCATACACACTCAACACCTGCAACCGGGCTGAAATTTACTTCAGAGGAGTGAACCCGAATGCTGTATACGGGCTTATCTCCGGACTGTCAGGGATACCCGAAGAATCGATCCGTGAAGTGTCAGATCATCTTGTGGGCAGTGAGGCTGTCCGGCATCTCTTCAAGGTGGCATCGGGACTTGATTCTCTCGTAATCGGTGAATCCCAGATCCTCGGCCAGGTAAAGGATACATACAGAGCGTGCCTTGCAGCCGGCATAACAGGTACACTCCTGAACAAGGCCCTGCACAGGGCATTCAGGGCGGCAAAGCGCATACGGACCGAAACCGATATCGGAAAATATCCGGTTTCCATTGCATCCGAGGCAGCGGATCTCGCCTGTCATATCTTCGGGGATATCAGTGCCAGCACGGTACTCATTATCGGAGCCGGAGACATGGCCGGCATTGCAGCAAAGAGGCTCATGAGCCGCGGGGCAAAAAAAATGGTCATCATCAACCGCACCCACAGTGCTGCATGTGATCTGGCCCGCGAACTCAACGGTGTGCCGATGCCCTTTGAATCGCTCAAGACAGAGCTCGCATCCTGCGATATCGTCATCTCCTCGACCGGCGCACCCACGCCCATTATTACCAGAGACACGATCGAGGCTGTCATGAAACAACGGAAAAACAAGGCAATCTTCATTATCGATATCGCAGTACCACGGGATGTGGAATCGGGCGTAGGAAAGTGCTACAACTGCTATCTGTATGATATCGACTCGCTCAAATCAATCGTCGACAGACACTTTTCCAAACGAAAGGAGCAGACATCAAAGGCACTTGCCATTATCGAAACTGAGCTCGACAGCTTTGAAAAATGGATAGAGGCACTCAACGCCAATACTACAATCAACGATCTTTTCTCACTTCTGGAATCCTATATTCAGGAACAGATCGATGTCTTGCCTCTTGATGAAAAGGAATCTGCCCTTTTAGAAAAGACACTGAGAACGTCTTTAAGAAGGTTTGTGCACAGACCCGTAAGTTTCCTGAAGGACCACCCGGGGATTGATCACATTGAACATACACGGAGGTTATTCCAGCTCGATGAAGACTATCAGGATCGGCACAAGAGGTAGTGCTCTCGCCGTTGTTCAGACGGAGATGGTACAATCCGCCCTGAAAGAATTCTACCCGGATATACAGACACAGGTCTGCATCATCAAGACACAGGGAGATATTCTTTTTGATGCACCTCTCGATAAGATCGGCGGCAAAGGGGTGTTTGTAAAGGATATTGAGAAAGCTCTCCTGGCCGAAAGAATCGATATTGCGGTCCACAGCCTCAAGGACATGCAGGCCTGCCTTCCGGAAGGTCTGATCATAAGTGCATACCTGAAAAGGGAAAATCCGCAGGACATGCTCTTCTCTAAGGATAATGATACCCTTGCAACACTGCCT
>JAFGTK010000148.1 GCA_016934135.1 Deltaproteobacteria bacterium
GATGACAGTCATTTTCTCTCTGCCGGCCTGTCTGCGCAGGATGTCCACGGTTACTACATTACAGAACGGGAGGGCTGTTCGTTAAAGGTCTTTCCCATAGATATGCATCTTCGTTACCTGATACCATTCAGGCAGCCCCATGAGGTTGTCGAATATCTCATGGAATTGAAGCAATCAGGGGTTAGCATCATTACCTATGGAGATGACGGCGAGAAATTCGGGATGTGGCCCGGAACCCATAAGTGGGTTATCGAAGAGGGATGGCTGAGAAAGTTCTTTGATGAGATAATCCGGGCGTCTGATGATATTGAAATCGTGCCCCTTTGCCAGGTCATTGATACATGCTCTCCCCGGGGACGGATCTATCTGCCCACTGCGTCATATCAGGAGATGATGGAATGGAGTCTTTTTGCCGAGCAGGGAAGGGTATATGAGGATCTGGTAAAACAGGCAAAGAAAAAGGATGAATGGAAAGATCTTCGCGGATTCCTTAGAGGCGGCATGTGGGACAACTTCTTTGCAAAGTATCCGGAATCCAACCTGATGCACAAGAAGATGCTTAAGATAAGTTCTCTTGTCAGACAATGCAATGAGCCTCAAGATGCCCTTCGCCACCTGCTTATGTCTCAGTGCAACTGTGCATACTGGCACGGTCTTTTCGGAGGGATCTACATCGCCTCCCTTCGGCATGCTGTCTACGAAAATCTCTTGAAGGCCGAATCTATTATTGATCAGCAGCGGTTTGCTGACACATCATGGATTGTGGAGATGATGGATCATGATCTCGATGGCAGAGATGAGGTGCTCATTTCCGGCAGAGAGATGAACTGCTATATCTCTCCTTACTCAGGGGCATCGGTTTTTGCCCTTGAATTCAAGCCAGCAGCATATAATTTTTCGAATATTCTTATGCGGCATCCTGAGATATATCATAAGGATATCATTAAATCAGGCACAGAACACGAGAATCATGGTATGAACGAACCCCTGTCCATTCATGATATACCTCGCAAGGTTGAAGACGGATACAAGGACTTGCTTGTCTATGATCTTTATCCGAAATATTCTTTTATTACGCATTATCTTGATGCCGAGCCTTCGTTTGAAGCCATATTGAAGATGAACAGTATTGATGCAGTTAATGGAAGCCTGATACCTTTTGAGCTTACTTCGACCGTTCAGGAAAAAGACCGTGTCAATCTGGTTTTCAAGGGGGTGCAAAAGGAAGTTGCCATTGACAAGACATTTCTTTTCGATTCTCACGATACCGTTATTGTGTCCCATGATATACACCCGGTAAAGGCGGATTCCTTTATTGTTCTGGAGTTCAATGTCATGTCTGTCTCAGCAGACCGACCTTTGGTTGATGGTGATGTGCCGGCAGAGGATAGAGGCAGCTTCAATGCAAAGAATGTGACGGTTGTTGATAAGGTAAAAGGGGCTTGCCTGTCTCTTGAATCGGATTCACCCTGGGATGTATGTGTTGTCCCGATAGAATGCATATCCCAGAGTGAGGACGGCTTTGAAAAGACATTTCAGGGATGGAGTATATATTTCTCGAGAAAAACTTCACAACCGGTTCCGGAAATTCGAGCAAGGATGCAGCAGATATGTCAGAGCTGAGAAGAGATCCTATTGTCAACAGGTGGGTGATCATTGCCGATGATCCCCTTCGTTCACCCGAAGTCTCAATGGGGACAGAAGAAGCAATCCTTGATGATCCATGCCCGTTCTGTCCGGGCAACGAGCACCTCTGTCCACCCGAGATCCTTGCAAACAGGCCATCGGATTCCTATCCTAACGATTCAAGATGGGCTTTGAGGGTTATTCCAAACCGTTCCCCGCTCCTTGTTGTGGAGGAGGACCTCAGGCGCATGGGAGAAGGGGTTTATGACAAAATAACAGGTGTGGGTGCAAACGAGGTTATTATCGAGACAAACAGGCACGGTATCAGGCAGTCGGATATGACTGCCCTGGAACTTGAGAACATGTTCTGGGCCTATCGGGACAGGATTATCGACCTGAAACGGGACAGCAGGATACAATATGTCCAGATCTATAAGAATTGCGGGGCATCAGCAGGAGCGTCCCTGTCTCACGGGCATTCGCTCCTTATGGCGCTGCCCATTGTCCCACGGACTATATCCGATGAGATCGACGGATCAAAAAGGCATTTCGAGAATAAACAGAGGTGTGTTTACTGCGATGTTATCAGGCAGGAGACCCAGCTGGAAACACGGGTGGTGAGCGAGACCAGGATGTTTGTGGCGATTGAGCCGTTTGCGCCGCGTGTCCCTTTCGAGACATGGATACTGCCAAAAAGGCATAGTGCACGTTTTGATGAGATTGAACCCAGGGAACTCAGCGACATGGCCTCGATCTTCAAGGATGTATTCTCCAGACTGGATATCGCCCTGAGCAGTCCTGCATATAACTATATCATTCATACCAGCCCGTCAGGGAACAATAATGAGGAATATTACCACTGGCATATGGAGATCTTCCCGCGGATCAAGATAAGAACGGGTTTTGAGTGGGGAACAGACCTGTACATCAATCCAACACCGCCTGAGGCCTCAGCTGCATTCTTAAGGGGACTGGTCGTTTGAAAGCCCTCACGGATAACTTGTAATGCCTCGATTCTTTGCTGAAATAATCGATCCTGATCATGCCGTTATAACAGGCAGAGACGCCGGCCATATCAAAGGGTCTCTTCGAAAAAGGGTTGGAGACACGCTCTCTATCCGAGACGGCGGTATCGGGTATGAAGCAAGAATATCCTCGATACAGCCTCAAAAGATCTTTCTGGATATCATATCTTCCCGCGAGCTTTCAGAAAGGGGGAAGGCAAAGGTTCACCTTGGTATGAGCATAATCGATCTTAAGGATATGGATCTGGTTTTTCGGGCAGTTACAGAGCTAGGTGTGGCAGATATATACCCTGTTATCGCAGAAAGATCGAATGTCCGCAACATATCCGAGAACAGACTGAAACGCTGGGTCAGCATCATCGAAGAGGCGGTAAAGCAATGTGAACGAAGGGACACCCCTGTTATCCATGAACCACAGCCTTTGACCCATTGCATCCGCACTGTTTGTGCAAACTGGCCGGTCAAACTTGTTGCATCTCAGGATGCGGATGTCTCCCTGTATTATTCAAGGGGCGATGATGCCGGCATCTTTATCGGGCCTGAAGGGGGATTCAGCCCCTATGAAATGGAGGAAATGATCAGAAGCGGGTGCACCCCGGTCAATATGGGCAGGACCGTTATGCGCTCGGTCACTGCCGCTATCAC
>JAFGTK010000016.1 GCA_016934135.1 Deltaproteobacteria bacterium
GCCATTGACGGCATGGTTATCTGGGATGAATCGGGAGTTCTTGTGGAACCTGTTTATGTGGTTGACAAGGTCGATTCAAGCACAGGAAACGTGCGTTTCAACGGATCGGTCGTTGTCAACGGCGAGGTGGGGGACGGGTTTGAAATCCACGCCGGAGAAGACGTCACCGTTGCAATGAGCGTAGGCAGGGTGATCATAAGCGCAGGAGGCAATATCAGGATTGGAGGAGGCATTCTGGGCCAGGAAAAGGCACAGATAAACGCACAAGGTTCAATCAATGTAAAGTTTATCCAGGATGCCAGTATCAAGTCCGGCCAGGAGATCGTTATCGAGGATTATGTCAGGAACAGTGAAGTAACTGCAGCAGGACCGGTCATCGTTAGAAGTCCTTCAGGATGGATTACCGGCTCTACGGTATCTTCAGAGGGCTGGATATACTGCCATACGATCGGACATGAGACAAATCCCGTAGGCACCAGGCTCATAATCGGCCATAATCCCAGGCTTCACGATGAAAGGGAAAGAAAGAAGAACGAGGCCATAGAAAAGATCGGCGATTTCCTCAAGCTTCAGGCATCGATCACTAAGATGAGGGCTATCAGGTCACAGGCAAAACTCTCACAGCAGCAGAATGATCTCTATGATAAGATCCTTAATGCCATTGATACAATACGGCATAATATTAACGATATAGATGCCAGGATTAAAGAACTTACAAACAAGATCAATACGGTCTTCTCCGGTAACATTTATATAGAAGGGATCGCAAACGAAGGCACAATGATCATGATCGGGAAGGCAACCAGAGAAATTACGGATTCACGGGTTAAAACCCAGTTTTCTCTGGAAAACAATGAGATCGTGGAATCGGAATTTGTCATGCTGCCCGAAATCAAGGAACATCTGGAGTCTGAATAATGATGGTCTATGACGGTCAAAAGCTTTTAGATGCCGTATTGAACGGTCAACCTGTAGAGGGTGAGGATCTTAGAGGTCTTGATCTCAGAGGACTTGATCTGGGCGGTGCGAATCTGAGAGGATCTGACATGAGGAATACCAACCTGTCGGACACCAAACTCACAGAAGCCCACCTCGAAAGAGTCAAGCTCGATGGCGCCGTTCTGAAGAGAACCGATTTTACCGGGGCGCATATATCCGAGATATCACTGCGTGACGTGGATCTGAGTTCCTGCATTCTGCAGAGGATTACTGCATTGGACAGCCATTTCTTAAGGATTAAGGTCTTTGGCCAGGATCTTACAAAATGCAACCTGTCAGGCTCTGTGATCTTACATTCCCTGTTCAAGGATCTGAATCTTTCGGAAGCAGTACTTGATAACACGAAGATACTCTTCTGCCATTTTGAGTCATGCAACCTGGACAAGTGCAGCCTGAAGGAATCCAACCTTGGACTGTCATTCTTCATAAAGACGTCGCTCAATGAGGCGATACTGAAGAATACCTCTTTCATGGCAACAGCTGTAGAGGATATTCAGATAAAAGATGCCACACTTGATGCACTTGACCTTACACTTTCACAGATACAGGGTCTGGATGTCACGGGCAGCAAACAACGCGGGATTATCATGGAAAAGGCGGTCGTGAAAAACCTTACCCGTTAATCGCAATTTTCTACCTTCTCCAGAACACCGGGCTGAGGACAACGAGGACTGTGTATATCTCGAGCCTCCCTACCAGCATACAGAAGGTAAGCAATGCCTTGCCCACGTATGGGATCTGCTCATAATTCCCGGCAGGCCCCACGCTGGCAAGTCCGGGGCCGATATTGCTCATGCACGCAATAACCGAGGAAATCGAGGTGATGAAATCCAGACCCAGCATGGCCATAATGAGA
Organism: Deltaproteobacteria bacterium; assembly: GCA_016934135.1. Taxonomy (GTDB): domain Bacteria; phylum Desulfobacterota; class Desulfomonilia; order UBA1062; family UBA1062; genus DSAD01. The sequence goes on from JAFGTK010000016.1 coordinate 1,856, forward strand.
GAGGCAAGGATAAAGAGCAGGGCATAGAATATGGAAAAGCCCACAATAGACTGAAGGATTTCAGGGGCAACAGCGACCTTGTCCCATTTTATAGACACCACTGCGTGAGGGTGAACAAGCTTCAGTATCTCCCGGTGAGCATATTTTATCAGTATACCCAGCCTCATTACCTTCATGCCTCCGCCGGTGGAACCTGCACACCCTCCGATAATCATGAGGAACAGCAGCATGGACTGAGCGGCAACAGGCCACTTGACATAATCACAAGTGGCGAATCCTGTTGTGGTCAGGATGGACGATGTCTGAAATGTGACGTATCGCAGTGCCTGTGGAAACGAGGTAAAGAGATCTTTAGTAACCCACAGGATAAAAAGACAACCGAGAACGAAAATACCTATATACCATCTGAATTCCTGGCTTCTGAAATACCGCTTAACATTCCCGTTCAGCGCGGCATAGTGCAGGGCGAAATTCGCACCGGCCACAAGCATGAACACGGTGATGACAACATCTATATATGCACTGCCATATGCCGCAACACTTGCAGTCCTGGGTGAAAACCCTCCTGTTGCCATTGTGGTGAATGCATGGCAGCATGCATCGAATCCATCCATGCCGAAGACATATAAAAGCACAATCTCGGCAAACGTGATCCCTACATAGATTCCCCAGAGAAGTTTTGCGGTCTCAGCTATCCTCGGTTTGAGCTTGTCCATGGTGGGCCCGGGAGATTCCGCCTTGAATATCTGCATCCCCCCTACTCCCAGATATGGCAGTATGGCGATGGTAAGGACGATGATCCCCATGCCCCCCAGCCACTGGATGAGCGATCTCCACATGAGCAGACCGTGAGGCAGAACCTCGACTACGGCCAGCACAGATGCCCCGGTTGTCGTGAATCCGGAGACGGTCTCAAAAAGGGCATCCATGTAGCTGGGAAAATACCCGCTGACTCTGAATGGTACGGCACCCAGAAGACCGGCAAGACTCCATGCAAACGTGACAAAAAGAAACCCTTCCCTGTGCCTGAGTTCTCCTTCCGGTCTTCGAGAGAAAATCATCATCAAAATCCCGGTTATCATGCATACGAGGAAACCCGTGAACAGTCCGTAAAGGTCATCTTCATGATAATAGAAAGAGATGAAAAGAGGTGCCACCATTGCAAGGGCGATGAAAAGAGCGCCTCTGCCCAGAAGATTTACTACGATACGTATATTCATACGAAATCAGAAATAATCAAGTTTGACGCTGAGCACCTTTTCCACTTTGGGCATTGCGCCTCTCTTGGCAAAGATGATGACACGGTCTCCCGGATCGATAACCGTATCTCCCCTCGGAACGATAACCCTTCCCTGACCGCCCCGGATCACTCCGGCAATAATCGCATCCCTTGGCCATTTGATATCCTTTATCGACCTTTCCACCAGGTCCGAGGTTTCCATGGCCTCAACCTCGATAACCTCGGCCTCTATATCCGAAAGGCTGGTGATGGAGAATATCTTCCCCTTTCTGATAAACTGAAGGATCTTGGCAACCGCGACCATTCTCGGATTTACAACGGCATCCACGCCGATATCACTTACCAGAGATATATAATCGATATTGTTGATAAGGGCTATAACATGCGCATTGCCGAGACGTTTGGCGAGAAGTGACGACAGGATATTCGCCTCTTCATCGTTAGAGACGGCAATAAAGGCATCCTGAGAAGAAACCCGCTCGCTCTCCAGCAGTTCCCTGTTCATGGTAGGAGAATTAAGTACTGTAGTCTTCGAGAGCTTCTCGCTGAGTTCGATACACCTTTTCTCATCATGTTCGATGAGTTTTACGTTCATATTCTTCTGCTCAAGCCTCAATGCGAGCATCTCCCCGGTTATGCTTCCGCCGTATATCATGACATTGTGGGTCGGCCTCAGGTTTGAACCGAGAAAGGACAGGATATCCTTGTTATCCACCTGGTCGAGTACAACATATACCCTGTCACCCTTGAGTATCTGATCCTTGCCTTTCGGGATAAGCAGCCTCCCCTGCCTGAGAATGGATGCAATCAGAAAATTGACCCTGGTCGTTGATGCGGCTATCTCCTGAAGATTCTTGTTTATGAGAGGAGATCCGTCATTGATCCTGAATCCGCCGAGCCGTATTCTGCCGTCGGCAACCTGTACGGCATCCTGGCAACCGGGAATATCGAGAATATTCTCGATGGTGAGTGTTGCCTCGAGTTCCGGGTTGATAATAAGATCGATATCCAGGTACTCTTTTTCAAATATCTTTTTGGCGGATTCATATTCCTTGCCTCGAATCCTGACGATCTTGGTAGGTATATCGCAGAAGGAGCCGGCAATGAATGATGCAACAAGGTTCACCTCGTCCGAATCGGTTACTGCGATGAGCATCTCTGCATGCTCGATGTTGGCCTTCTTCAGGGTTTTTATACTTGAACCGCTCCCGCAGACAACCTGTGCATCGAGCATCTGGGAAAGTTTGGCGACCTTTGCCTCGTCCTTTTCTACTACATATACGTCTATATTTTCTTCGGTGAGACGTTTGGCGATCATGAAACCGACATCGCCGGCACCGACAATGAGGACGCTCATGACTTCACCTGAATAATGTCCGTTTTAACCCTGGATTTCAGGGTTATCTTTGTCTTCTGAAAACCGAGTATGGTTTCATCTATCTCATCGTGGGTGCACATGATCCATGGGGTAAAGTCCCTCTCACCTGCCTCGCTGACAAGTCCGTAGAGGATATTTTCCGCAATGACCACAATATCCAGATCCCTTCTGCCGGCGCCCGGCAAAGACATACAGACCTTGTTGAGGTTGAGATTCAATACTGTTCTTGCCATAAGCCTTCCCGCATCTTGTATACGGGATTGTTCAAATTCATTAAGCTGCCCGAGACCGATGATCAGAAGCTCTCTTCCGGCAAGGGCGTCCATTGCCCCCAGCATCACCTTTTCTCCCCAGGAGCCTTGTATCTTTCCGGACAGAATGAGCTGCGAGATCCTTGCGTCAAGTCTCCAGTCCACAAGACCGGTAATGCCTTTCAGCGGCTTCTCATCACTGAAATGCCATAAGCAGAAAAGATCGCACGGGATCTCCTGCATGTCCCGTTTGTCAACATATACTTCCATGGGATGCTACCTCGGTGCGTACCCTGTCGAGAACGCCGTTGGCAAAGGCGGGGAAACGCGGAGAACCGAAGCGTTTTGCCAGTTCGATCCCCTCGTTGATAGCCACCTTATAGGGTATGTCGGGTTTGTATGCCAGCTCATAAGTGGCAATCCTGAGTATATTCCGGTCAGTGCTTGACATACGGCTTACGGTCCAGTTTCTGGATGCCTTCTCTATCAGGTCATCGATATGGGCAAGGTACATGTAAACTCCGCCAACGAGCTCTTTTGCATAGGGAACTATCTCATCATCATCGACAAAATGGGCAATGAAGTCATCCAGGGTTTTATCCGTATGATCGGATGTGATATCAACTTGGTACAGGTACTGCAGTGCAATTTCTCGAGCCTTTGTCCTGATTCTCATATCAGCCGGTTATATCTGATCATACAGGTCCATCAGTTCAAGAAGGGCCATGGCAGCATCAAAACCTTTGTTGCCTGCTTTTGTACCCGCCCGTTCGATCGCCTGTTCAATGGTATCGGTGGTAAGTACCCCGAATATAACCGGACACTGGGCCTCCAGAGATACCTGGGCAACCCCTTTGCTGGCTTCGGCAGCAACATAGTCAAAATGCGGCGTCGATCCCCTGATGACTGCTCCGAGACAGATTATACCATCGGTCTTCTTGCTCAGCGCAAGCCTCTTTGCAACAGGAGGTATCTCAAAGGCTCCGGGAACCCGATAGACTGAGATATCCTTTTCCAGGACCCCATGTCTCATCAATGCATCCATGGAACCTTCGACCAGCCGTGCAGTGATGAAATCATTGAACCTGCTCGCAACGATGGAAACCTTCTTACCCTTTCCGATCAGACTGCCCTGTATCACCTGAGTCATCTATACAACCTCCAGTATATGCCCCATCTTTTCTTTTTTGGTCTGTAAATATTTCTTGTTCTGTTCCGTAGGGGGAATCTCTATAGAGACCCTCTCGACAATCTCCAGAGCATACCCCTCAAGGCCGATGATCTTTTTCGGGTTATTGGTCATCATCCTCATCTTCCTCACCCCCAGGGAAACCAGGATCTGAGCCCCGATGCCGTAATCACGCAGATCCGGCGCAAAGCCCAGTTCCACATTGGCCTCTACCGTATCGCGCCCATGGTCCTGGAGATGATATGCCTTGAGTTTATTGATCAGGCCTATTCCACGGCCTTCCTGGCGCATATAAACGATAACGCCCCTGCCTGCCTCTTCTATCATCTGCATTGCCCTTTGAAGCTGATCCCCGCAGTCGCACCTCAGCGAGTGAAGAACGTCGCCTGTGAGACATTCTGAATGTACACGGACCAGAATAGGCTCGTCAGTGTTGATATCCCCCTTGACCAGTGCCACGTGTTCCTTGTGATCGATGTCGTTTTCGAACCCGATCAGTTCGAAGATTCCGTATGCTGTGGGAAGCTGTGCCCTCACCACTTCGCGAACCAGGGTTTCATGCTTTATCCGGTAGGCTATGATGTCTGCTATAGTACATATCTTAAGAGAGTGCTGTTTGGCGAACTCTTCGAGTTGAGGCCTCCTTGCCATGGTGCCGTCATCATTCATGACCTCGCAGATGACCGCGCCTGGACGCAGACCGGCTATCTTGCACAGATCAACAGAACCCTCCGTCTGCCCGGTCCTTACCAGTACGCCGCCTTCGCGTGCCCGCAGCGGGAATACATGTCCCGGGCTTGCAAGGTCATGCGGCCGGGTGTTTTCTCCGATGGCTGTTCTGATGGTGATAGCCCTGTCTGAAGCTGATATCCCGGTAGTGACTCCGCGCTTGGCTTCGATGGATATGGTGAATCCTGTACCGAATTGACTCGTATTGTCACGGACCATCAAGGGTAGTTCGAGATTGTCGACAATCTGGGAATCGAGGGCAAGACATATAAGCCCCCTGCCGTACTTTGCCATGAAGTTGATGGACTCGGGGGTGACGAACTCAGCAGCCATGGTAAGGTCTCCCTCGTTCTCCCGGTCCTCGTCATCCACAAGGATGATCATCCTTCCCTGTCTGAGTTCATCCAGCGCTTCTTCAACGGTGCACGTAGGCATCTTGCAACTCCTTTATATGAATCCTTGTTTTTTCAGAAGTTCCTCAAGGTTCGTGTTGTTGTCCTTATTCAGTAATCTCTCGACGTACTTGCCTATCACATCGAATTCCAGGTTCACCCTATCACCAGGTCCTTTTAGTGTCAAGGAAACCGTCTGCGCGGTATACGGTATGATATTCACCTCAAAGGCATCCGGAAAAAGCCGGTTTATTGTGAGTGAAATACCGTCAACCGCAATGGAACCTTTTTCAATAATGTACCTGGAAAATGCCCTGTCAAAGTTCACCTTCAGCCGTATTGATTCTCCCAGGTTATTTATGTTCAAGATTACACCCACAGTATCCACATGGCCGAGCACAAGATGACCGCCCAGGCGGGAATTAAGCGTCATTGCCCGCTCTATATTGACCTTTGACCCCGGTCTCAGACTTCCAAGCGTGGAACGGGAAACGGTCTCGGCGGATGCAGTCGCTGTAAAGGAACCCGCGCTGATCTTTGTAGCAGTCAGACATACGCCGTCAACGGCAATGCTGTCTCCGAGAACATCGCCACTTAAATCAAGCCCTGCCTCTATATCGATATCAAAGCCCTTTTCAAAAGGCCTTATGCTTTTAACCCGTCCTATTGATTCGATCAGACCTGTGAACATGACTCCCCCGGGGATGCCTCTATGAGCACATCGCAGCCAATGGTTTTGACCTGTGTTATCACAAGGGAGCAGGCATCTGCAATCCTTTCTGGCCCGTCCCAGCTGACCAGAGGTATACCTCCGCCGAGCAGCTTTGGGGCTACAAAGAAAAGGATCTTGTTTGCACTGCCCGATTGGATGAGCCCTGAATGTACACCTTTGCCGCCTTCAACAAGGATAGCATGGAGCCCATTATTGCCGAGGTATTCAAGAATGTCTCTCCAGGCAAATCTGTCCGAGTCATCAAGCGGGAGTCGCACAACGGCTGTCCTGCTCGCTGTAATCTCAGGCCTGCTTCCAGGATCTTTTGCAGTAAAGATCAGACATCTCTCTCCAAGGACCCGTGCTGTCTGCGGTATCTGAAAGTCCTTGTCCAGAACTATTCTCAAAGGATCCCTGCCTCCTTTGATCCTGCAGGTAAGTTCCGGGTCATCGCACAGTATTGTTCCGATACCCACGAGGATTCCATCTGTATGGTTTCGGAGCACATGCACGAAGGTTCTCGATTCTTGAGAGCTTATCCATTTCGAATCCCCGCCTGGGGCGGCTATCCTGCCGTCAAGGGTCATGGCAGCCTTTGCAATTACAAACGGGCGTTTTGACCTCATCCAGAAGGCATACCATCGGATAAGTTCCTCTGCTGCTTCTCTTTCAACCCCGACAAGGACTTCGATACCGTGTGATCGGAGAAACTCAATCCCTTTTCCTGCGACAACGGGATTGGGATCTACAGCCCCTACAACAACCCTTTTTATCCCTGCTTCAATAAGCGCCAAGGTACAGGGAGGCGTCTTTCCATAGTGGGAACAGGGTTCCAGCGTTACGTAGATTGTAGCACCACGGGCCTTGTCCCCGGCATCGCGCAGTGCATATATCTCGGCATGGGGCATCCCTGCCCCGGGATGAAATCCCCTGCCTGCCACGCGGCCGTCTTTGACCACGACAGCCCCAACAGGAGGATTCGGTGCAGTTCTTCCGAGGCCCTTTTCAGCGAGCAAAAGCGCCTGCCTCATATAGGTCTTGTCGGTCTTCATGGCTTGCCTTTGTCCAGCCCCTTGATCTCATCCATGAATTCGCTTACATCTTTGAATTCGCGGTAAACCGAAGCAAACCGGACATACGCTACCGGATCCAGGCGATGAAGGGCATCCATAACCTTTTCTCCGATATATGATGTCGGAACCTCTTTGTCCCACTTTGATTGAATATCCAGGATGATCGCATCTTTGATGGCCTCGATCTCTGCCATGCCTACCGGACGTTTCTCACAGGCGGTAATGATACCGGAAATGACCTTGTCCGGGTCAAAGCCTTCCCTTCTCCCGTCTTTCTTGATAACGAGCGGAAAGAACTCCTCCACCTTCTCATAGGTCGTGAATCGATACCCGCATTGGGCACATTCCCGTCTGCGCCTGATGGAACTCCCATCCCTGCTTATCCTGGACTGGGTCACCTTGTCTTCAAGTCCAGAACACCTGGGACATCTCATACATCACATCCCCTGGTAGATAGGGAACCTGGATGTGAGTTCTTTCACTTCATTGCTGACGGTGGTCAGAACTGCAGGGTCCCCTTTGGAGTCGATGACCCGAGAGATCAATGATGCCACCTGCTTCATCTGTTCTTCCTTCATGCCCCGTGTGGTAAGGGCAGGTGAACCGAGCCTTATCCCTGAGGTGACAAACGGGCTTCTTGTCTCGAAGGGTATGGTATTCTTGTTGGCGGTAATGGAAGCCTGGTCGAGAAATGCCTCGGCATCCTTGCCGGTAATGTCCTTGTTCGTCAGGTCCACAAGCATCAGATGGTTATCCGTTCCCCCGGAAACTAGGTCGAATCCAAGTGCCATAAGTGCATCTGCCAATGCCCGGGCATTCTTTATGACCTGCTGCTGGTAGAGATTGAATTCTTCGCTCATGGCCTCCTTCAATGCTACCGCCTTTGCCGCGATGACGTGCATGAGCGGGCCTCCCTGCATGCCTGGGAACACCCTTGAATTGAGGGTCTTTGCATGCTGTTCCTTGCAGAGTACCATGCCTCCGCGCGGTCCTCTCAGGGTTTTGTGGGTTGTGGTGGTTACGAAATCCGCATAAGGAACCGGGCTGGGATGCAGCCCTGTGGCCACAAGCCCTGCTATATGAGCCATGTCCACCATGAAATATGCACCGACTTCGTCTGCAATCTCCTTGAAAACCTTATAGTCGATAATCCTGGGGTATGCGCTTGCCCCCGCAATAATGAGTTTCGGATTATGCTTTTTTGCGAGATCCCTTACCTGGTCATAATCTATCCGGTGCGTATCTTGGCGAACCCCGTAAGGCACGACATTGTAGATCTTCCCGGAAAAGTTAACAGGCGAGCCCATGGACAGATGCCCTCCATGCGGGAGGCTCATCCCAAGATAGGTATCTCCCGGCTCAAGGATAGAGAAGTACACTGCCATATTTGCCTGGGAGCCTGAATGAGGCTGAACATTTGCATGATCCGCCCCGAAAAGTTTCTTTGCCCTGGCAATGGCCAGATCTTCGGCAACATCGACATACTCACATCCGCCATAGTACCTTTTGGAAGGATATCCTTCGGCATATTTGTTTGTCATAACAGAGCCCTGTGCCTCAAGAACCGCTTCAGAGACTATGTTCTCCGAGGCGATAAGCTCAAGCTTGACCTGCTGTCTTGACAATTCTCCCATAATTGATTCATAGACTTCGGGGTCGGTTTTCTTGATCTTTTCCATACTCATGTAAAATCTCCTGTTCAGTAGCTATATCTTTTTATTGACGGCTTCCCATCAATGCATCTATTTTGTTCAACCGGTCCTGATGACGGCCACCTTCAAAAGGGGTCTTCAGCCATACTTCGACAATATCACCGGCCACTGCAGGGCCGATCACCCGTCCGCCCAGGACAAGGCAGTTGGAGTCGTTGTGCTGCCTTGACATGCGTGCTGTATAGGCATCATGGCACAGTGTACCCCTGATGCCTGCCACCCTGTTCGCACATATTGACATGCCGATACCTGTACCGCAGATAAGTACTATACGATCGCACTGTCCCTTTGAGAAAGCATCAAGTGCCTTTTTTGCATATTCAGGGTAATCTACCGATCCCGTACTGTTGGTACCAAGATCCATTACCTCATGGCCGCACAATGATACGGCCTCTTTCACGATATCTTTTATCGGATATCCGCCATGGTCGCAGGCAATGCCGATCTTCATCCCATATCCTTTCCGATAACAAGGGACACATTCTGACCGCCGAAACCGAATGCATTGTTGAGGCAGTAAGACACTGAGGCATCGATCGCCCGGCCCGGAACATAGTTCAGATCGCATTCAGGATCGGGAGTATCCAGGTTTATCGTGGGCGGCAACTTGTCATTATTCAGAACAAGGGTGCATATGGCTGCCTCAAGGCTTGCTGCGCCCCCTATAAGATGACCGGTCATTGATTTTGTTGAACTGACAGGGACCTGATATGCATAATTGCCGAACACCTTCTTAATAGCCAGGGTCTCGGTCTTGTCGTTCAAGGGTGTCGATGTCCCGTGGGCATTTATATAACCGACATCATCATACGCTATGCCGGCATCACCTATAGCCTTTTTCATGGCATAGACAACTGCATCACCCTCCGGGTCCGGAGCCACAATATGATATGCATCCTGGCTCATCCCTGCACCGCACAACACGGCGAGTATTTGTGCGCCCCTTTCCTTCGCCTTCAGGTAGTCCTCCAGCACAAGAACGGCACCGCCTTCCGACATGACAAAACCGTCACGGTCGGCACAAAAAGGCCTGCTTGCCCCTGCAGGATCATCATTCCTCGTGGAAAGGGCCTTCATGGATGCAAATGCAGCGATCGCAAACGGCGTAAGACACGCCTCCACTCCGCCTGCTATCATACAATCAGCATCCCCTGCCTGGATAAATCTCATGGAGACGGCAAGGGCATGGCCGCCGGTTGCACATGCAGAGGAGATCCCCATGCCGGGCCCCTTCGCCTTTATCCTCATGGCAAGCTCTGCTGAAGCGGTATTCCCGATAAACATGGGGGCGGTAAGAGGTGAAACCCTTCGTGGACCGCGATCTATGAATGCGGGGATCTGTTTCTCCAGTGTGGATATCCCGCCTGAGCCGGTACCGACGAGTACGCCGGTTCTGTACGCAGGATATGTATCGGGCTTCAGCGAGGATTGATGATACGCATCAAGGCCTGCTGTTACCGCCATCTGGGAATATCGGTCCAGATGGCGTATTTCCTTGCTTCCAAGGTATCGTGAGGGATCAAAACCTCTGACAGGTCCTCCGAATGTTACCGGCAGCTCTGCAAAGTCCTCAACAGGGACGATTCCTGATTTTGCTTGAATAAGATTATCCCACAGCGTGACGATATCGCTGCCGAGAGGAGAGACTACACCTATTCCGGTGATAGCAATTCTATTCATGCAGGATTCATATTCTTGATTTGACGTAATCTATGGCGTCTTTTACCAGTTTGATCTTTTCAGCCTCTTCGTCCGGGATCTCGATGTTAAACTCCTCTTCAACCGTCATGATCAGTTCAACCAAATCAAGGGAATCAGCACCGAGATCATCGGCAAACGACATCTCGGGTGATATCTCGGAGATATCCTTCTCCAGCTGCTCTGAAATGAGTTCGATTATGCGCTGTTGAACATCTACCATGAAAATAATCCTCCTTTATCTTTCTATACATCCTGAGAAATCAAGCATATAGCCCACCATCTATTACAACAACCTGTCCGGTAATATATGAACTCAGATCAGAACAGAGAAAAGCGACGACCCCTGCAACTTCTTCAGGATGCCCGATCCTGCGCAGTGGAATATTTTTTATAATCTGTTCCTGGTCCACATCCCTTATCATGTCCGTCTCCACAAGACCCGGTGCAACAGCATTTACCAGTATACCCTTGGGACCCAGTTCCTTTGCAAGACTTTTAGTCATCCCGATAAGCCCTGCTTTTGTTGTGGCATATATACTCTGTCCGGCATTCCCTCCTAATCCGACTATGGAGGAAATATTAACAATTCTACCGGATTTTTGTTTTAGCATATAACGCGCCACGTGAAAAGAACAGAAAAACGAGCCTTTAAGGTTGGTATCTATCATATTTTCAAAATCTGCCACCCTAGCCCTCAGCAACAGGGAGTCCTTTGATACCCCTGCGTTATTTATCAGGATATCGATACGTCCGTGACGGCCGGCAATATACTTTACTGCCTGGGCGATCTGGGTTTCATCCGTTATGTCAAAACAGCAGGCCTCGGCACTTCCTCCTGATGATATGATGTCATCAACCAGGTCTTCGGCCATGCGTTCATTCTGTTTGTAATTCACCACAACATGAGCGCCGCACCTGCCTAGCAGTGATGCGATCGAGGCCCCTATCCCTCTGCTGGCACCGGTAACTATGGCAACCCTGGAATTCAGATCAACATTCATGGGCTGTTATAACCTCCACGCCGATGCCGGGAACAATCCTTCTGATCAGCGGAGCCAGGACAGATCTGGGACCTATCTCTACAAATCGCTTAATACCTGAGGCTGCTGCATAACGGACCGATTCTTCCCATCTGACAGGGGATACAAGTTGATCGGCAAGCAATGTCTTGATCTTGTCGGGATCCGACTCTTCCTTTGCTGTTGCGTTGAAGACAACCCTGGCTGAAGGCTTGTAAACGGCCACCCCCTTAAGATATTCTGCAAGCGCCTTCCTTGCCGGCTCCATATAAGGGCAATGGGAGGCAACCGATATCTTCAGGGGGAGCACTCTTTTGGCGCCCTTTTCTTTCAGTATTGGCTCTGCTTCACGCAGTGAAGATATACTCCCGGCAATCACCACCTGGCGCTCCTGATTGATATTTGCAACCCATATCTCACTCATGGAATCAATCACCTCGGATATGTCCGCAATGCTCAGCCCCAGGACAGCCGCCATACCACCTGTTCCCTCCGGCATGGCGTGCTCCATGAATGCAGCCCTGCTTTTCACCAGGGACATGGCGTCTTTGAAACAGAGCGCACCTGCAACGGATAATGCCATGTATTCGCCAAGACTGTGGCCCATAACCATAGCCGGCTGATCGAACCCGCTTTCAGCCCATAAGGCATTGCTCACAGCAAATATGGCTTGCTGCGCATATATGGTACGTCCCAGTTCGTTCTCGGGACCTTTCTCCATCAGATCAATGAGTTTCTGATCTACTGTACCCTGAAGCTGCAATTCATTAGCCATTCCCGTAAACTGGGTACCCTGACCAGGAAATATCAGGCAATATGGCATCATTTATGATTCAGAGACTTTGATCACCTCTCTGCCCTTGTAATATCCGCAGTTGGGGCATATCCTGTGGGGCAACTTGGGTTCCTGACAATTTGAACAGTAGGACACTGCAGGATCGCTTATGGCATCATGCGCCCTTCTCTTGTCTCTTCTGGTACTGGAGTGTCTTCTCTTTGGTACAGGCATCTTTTTACTACCTCCTGATTTTTTCCTTTAGCGCTGCTAATTTCTGCAATCTGGGATCAGTTGGCTTTTCACACATACAGCTTTCTGTATTGAGATTCAGCCCGCAATGGGAACAAAGCCCTTTGCAGTCCGGAGAACATATATATCGCATAGGCAAAGATAAAACCAGCTCAGATACAATATATTCCCCCAGTGAAATGCTCCTTCTGTAATATCCCGTCTCGCTGCTTATCCTTTCTTCCTCAAGACGTTCTGACATCTCAGGTGATGCGGGAAGATAATCGGTGCTGAGATGGAGCAGAACCTCATACTTCATGGGGCCCAGGCACCTTGAACAAAAGGTCGTGAACTCCCCTGCCACATCAATCCTGGCATGGATCTTTTCCGAATCCTTTTCCCTTTCCACAACATAATGGATGGAGAACGGACTTTCAATTTTCAGATCTTCATTATTGAAGATCTTATCAATAACGCCAGGCGCGACAGAGATATCCTTTTCCAGCCCGGCCTCCCCTATGGTATCAGGGATAATTTTTATGTCTTCAATTCTTGACACCTTCTCCATAATAGCACATGCTACTATTTCATACCTGTCCGTTTGTCAAGTAAACATGAAGATAAACAGCGGTATTCGGTAATTCTGCGTAAAGATGATTCATGCATGCTTTATTTCCTTCTGCACCCTTGAAAACACCTTTCCTGACAGCAATATACTAAGTACCTGTACATTCTTGATATAAAAAGTGTGCATATTGCACATGAAAATATACAGAAAAGAGAACAGGAAAATATGCAAACCAGAAAATGGCAGACTGTTAAGAACCAGGTGATATTGGGATTTTCTCTCCTTATATTACTGATAATCGGAACAGCGATACTGACCGTCAATGAGTATACCACCCTGTCAAAGATCGTGTCCGCCATACATGAACACCCGCTTGAGGTATCAAGTAATGCCCTCAGGGCCAGAGTAGGTGTAGCAATAATACAGAGCAACATGAAAGAGATCTATTTGTCCGATGATGCCTCCACGATAAACGATTCAATAGATACCATGCAGTATGAGGAAAACCGTATATACCAGAGCCTTGATATTGTCCGGTCAAGGATCATTGGGGATGGAGGAAAGGAGCTTGAGAAAAAGAGCAGATCTCTGATCGATGAGTGGAAACCGATAAGGGAGCGGGTCCTGTCTATCAGATCTGCAGGTACAAGGGGGGTGGAATTGCGGCAGATTATGGAAGAAGAGGCCTCCCTTGTGATAGATATCGAGAACACCCTGCTCGAACTGAGCGCCTATGCAAGAAACAAAGCGAGTATATTTCTTCAACGTTCGGAGAAGATTCAGAAAAGAGCACGGTCCATGATGATACTGTTCACGATAACCGGCGTTTTCCTGTCGCTGATTATCGCTCTGATAACCATCAGACGCTTCAATTATTCCATGAAAAGATACCGGGAGGCAGAGGAAGAACAGGAGCGGCTGATTCTAGAACTTCAAAAGGCCCTTTCAGAGGTGAAGACTCTCAGCGGTTTCCTGCCCATCTGTGCCTCCTGTAAAAAGATACGCGATGACAGAGGATATTGGAACCAGATCGAATCCTATATCAGGACACACTCTGATGTTGAATTCAGTCACAGTTTATGTCCTGAATGTGCACAAAAACTCTATCCGAAGCTAACTAAGAACTCCACAAAGTGAACCGGCTCCCCCCTTCACAATAAAATCGTTCCGGTATTGACATGGAATGCCAGCACGTATAGGGATAAACGTCATGCAGTTCAATATCAAGGCATGGATTGACGGAGATCTGATCGACTGTACACAGGCTAGAGTCCCGCTTCTCTCCCACAGCTTCAGCAGGGCATCGGCCGTCTTTGAGGTCATGGCGATCACTCCGGCGCAAAAGGGTCCTGCATTCTTCTGCCTCGATGAACACCTGAACAGGTTTTTCTATAGCGCTCAAAGCACCTATATGAACCTTGACATAACAAAAGATGAACTCAAACAGGCCCTTGTTTCAACTGCAAAGATAAATTCCGTCAATAACGGACTTGCCAAATTCTATGCCTATTATCCGGGCATAGAACTTGGAACAACTGTATCCAACAGAATCTCTATAGCAATCTTCTGCCTTGATTTCGACCACTTGGGTATTTCTCCGGAAGATGCATGCAAACCGGTATCAGCAGGAATCTCCCAGTATCGAAAACTTCACCCTCAAACAGCGGCCGTACACGCAAAGATAGTGGGCAACTACGTAAACAGTTATCTGGCCAAGACCGAGATCAGGCAGAAAGGTTTCGATGAGGTGCTCATGCTTGATACCAGCGGATATGTGGCAGAGGGAGCGACATCGAATATCTTCTTTGTAAAAGGCTCGAATGTGCTCACCCCCACAAAGGAGAATGTACTGCCCGGTATTACCGGAAGATTCATCATGCAGGTACTTGACGAAATGGGGTACCCTGAAAAAGAGACCCATATCCTGCCTCAGGATCTGCACCAATA
>JAFGTK010000149.1 GCA_016934135.1 Deltaproteobacteria bacterium
ACCCTGTCATCTGATAAATGAGACGGGTAAAAGAGTAACACTTAAACATATTCAAGGTCTGACTGATATACTGACATCTCCAGTAATGTCCGCGTGCATGTTATATATACCGAAACTGCCGAGGCTTGGACCCTGACCCGGTTCAGAACCGATCCGGATTGCATCGATAGTGAATCGGGGAATATCAACCGTCATATCGCTCAGATGGATATTGAGGCTGGATATCTCAGTCCCTGACGGGGTCTGCTGGGTAACAATATCCATTGTCATAGGTTCGATAAAATCGATATTGGCTATCAGCGTCACATCACACAGGCTTATATATCCGCCCTTTGTATTCCCGCCGAGACCGTCGCTGTCACCCCAGTAGAGCGTATCCATGGTCATGTCAATACCGAGATTATTCACATCGAATGCGATACCGGCCTGGCCGACAACCTCGCCAAGCTGGTCATCGTTAAGGACATTCATCTTCGCTAAACCTGAATGAGGGATCATGAGCAGTCCAATTATACATAAAGCAGCGAACAGGCTTTTTCTTTTCATTTAGTACTCCTTTCTGATTAGTTTCTCCAGGTAACCCGGCTGTCCGCCCATAAGCGGACCCGTGGCTTTCCGTCCCAGGGTTGCCCCTGGTTTGGCTTTTTATTCGTACTTCTGTTGAAACCTTCTCAGGCAGCCCGGCTGTCCGCCATAAGCGGACCCGAAGCTTTCCGTCCCAGAGTTGCCCCTGGTTTGGCTGAGGAGGCGACCCGGCTGTCTGTCCGGATTTAACCGGCAGACCCGTGGCTTTCCGTCCCACAGTCACCTGTGGTTTGGCTTTGTACACATGTTACTCTTTTACCCATGTCTATTCTCTGTATTCAAAGAATACACATGGAGCCCATTTTATTCAGTTGTCAAAGAACAGTGACGGCACTTCGTGCCTCTATATAAATCCTATCGATTATATCGGAAAAAACATTAGTGAATATATCTCACGGACATGATAAAATGGGCCTGATCAGCAGTAGATATTCTGCCTACAGACAGAATCCTTAAAAAGGCCTGATAAGAACTACCCGATACCCTGTAGGGGTCATCTGAAATCTCTCCTGGATATTCCCCCTGGACAGGTACAATTTCCCTGCATTGAGTGCCTCGTCGTACTCATACACCCTGTAAAGGTAATAGTTATCCGGATGCCTCCGGGCAAATTCCAGTTCATGGTTTCTCAGGTAAAACGGTGTATCTGCTGAACCTCTCGTTGTCTTTACCTCGATATATTTAACCTCTCCCTGCGGGGTATAAGACTCGACATCATATGCGGCATACTCACCCTCTATAGCTGCAACATGCCTTACCATATGGGCAAGATCAGCCCGGCCGGATTCTATGAGCGACCTCTTTTCATAGGCAATAACGATCTTTTCTCCCGCAATATTCAAATCCAGATCAAGTGTTTCTTCATATGAATAATCCGGCGTTTTGTTGTTAAGGAAGCTTTCCGTGGATACTCCGTCACGAAGGCAGATCTGAGGCGGCATAGTCTCCTCAAGCATGCTCCGTACCGGATGATGCTCGTTATTATTGCTTTCCCTTGGAATATCCTGCAGCTCAAGACCCAGACGGTTCACCTCTTTTTGTGAAATGTTCCATTCAAGAATCTGCCATTGAATATAGACCGGGCACTCGCGTGATCTGTCATGCCGCAGATATTTGAGCCTGCCCATATACGTATATCTGCCGAGCATCTTCTGCCGGTAAAACAGGTATATGGAATTGACCAGATCATCGTGTCCGACAAACCGTTGTATCTGAGGATCATTCAATCGCTGTGTTGATTTTGATTTCCAGGAAAATACGCCTTGCTTTGTGATTCCGATCTCTGAATCCTTATCATTATCCGTCTGGGTGGTGAAAAAGATATAGTCTCCCAGCCGGTCACGAAGGCTTATTATGGTATGAAGTCCCCATGAACCCTGCCGGGGAATAAAAGGGGTGTCCTGAGAAAAGATCGAATGCACCTCTTTTCTGGAATATTTCTGATATAAAACCAGTTGTATCATCAGACCTACTCCCTATATATAATGATAATTCAACCTTTTCAATCACACCTGGGAGCAGAAACACGGCACCCTGGCATTTTCCATTTCATCTCAATAATACACCTTGATGATTCATGCAATATTTATTCATGAAACAGATTGGCTGTTACCACGCGGTTTTCCGGATGGTTCATGACTGCACATCGTCATTATGACCAGGAAGACCATCCCTGTTCACAGCAGAGCATCTTTGATGAGAGCTTATCAGCCTGATACGGATTCCCCATGCCGGACCAGAGCCCAGCTGCCCTGCTGTAACATTTCACCGATGTTGCGGCCTTTCCCAGGCATTGAAAATAGTCTCCCCATGCCTCCATGTTCCATGCAGTATGAGGCTGCATGGAACATACTGCTGCGAGATATGAAGCCCTTTTAAGATACTCCCTTGACTTGGTGTACATCTTCTCATGGATAAGGATATTCCCCATTATCCTCAATGCCCAGATCAGCTGATCCTGATTACCGTTTCGTTCATTCCATGAAATGCACCTGCGGGCAGTACTTGCGGCCTCTTTATACTCTCCCAGATTATCAAGTGTCTCGGCAAGGGCATTGAGTGCATAGGGAAACCTGTTTGCAAGACCATTTTCAAAAATCTTACACGATCGTGCGAGCAGTTCTTTTGCCTTTTCATAGCCTCGCTCTTCCACCAGGATCCACGCATGATAAAGGTCAGCAAGTCCGAATGCGCCTTTCATATCAGTGCCCTGCTTTTCGAACATGCTCAGATCCTCCCTGGCTGCATCCAGATCCCCGGTGTACCGTGCATTGAAATATATGGAACTCTGAATTCTCAGATACGACAATCCGCCTGCCAGATTTCCAAGTTTCCTTTCCTGTTTAATCACCTGATCAAAAAGACGGGCAGCCTTTTCAAAATTGCCCTCCAGGCAGCAGCTGTAGGCGAGATTTGTGTCTGCCATGAGATCGAGGTCCTTGTATGCACTGCCTGATTGTTTCGTCTTATTGTGCCACATGCGCACATCTCTTATTGAGCCTTTCCACACATAGGCCGTGAGTGTGGTGAGATGGTTGACTGCAAGCAGGAATGGATCCGGCTCGAGCATAGGCCTTGCCTGATCCAGAAATGCCAGGGCACTGTCGGGTTTTCCGAGATAGGTGTAAGTATATGCAACCGCTGTCTGTGCAGCACTGCACAGTATCCTGTCACCGCTCACAAGATCCATGGCATGTTCAAAGGTGCTGAGCGCCTCTGTGAACATGCCTTTCTGCGAATAGAGGTTTATCATGCGTATCAGAACAAAAGCCTCCTGAGAGTGCATCGAGGTTTTCCTGTAGTACCGGCGCAACGATTCAAGGGCGCGAAGTGCCTTATCAGGACTGAAAATCCTGGCACATGACCAGATACCTTCCCATACAGCGACAAGATCTTCCGCGATCATAGAACCGTCAGTGGATTCATTGAGCCATTTCTCTGCTGTCTGGTACAGGGAAACAGCTTCGACCCACGACCCTTCGGCATGGAATTTCCTGGCCGCCATTATGGAGTACTTCACTGCCTTTAGTTTTTCCTGAGCGAGGTCAAAGTGATACGCGAGGATATCACATACTTCCTCGGTGTTCTCGTACATACGTTCCAACTCACAACCTGTCTTGTTATGCATCTTCTCTCTGTTGCGTTTCAGAATGGTTCTGTAGGCAACTTCCCGGGTCAGGGCATGACGGAATGCGTACAAACCCGGTTCCTCCATTTGAATGAATCCGTTTTTTTCAAGATGAATGAGATACCCTGCAACCTGATCACCCTGTGAGCTGACTGCACTGAGCAGATTTTCAGGGAATATCTTTCCGATTACCGATGCCTCCTGAAGAAGTGTTTTCAAGTTCCTGCCCAGATTCTCAAGCCTGGCAGATATAAGTTTCTGCACGGTTGAAGGAACAGCTGTTGACAAGCCTTGCCCTAAGCGGCTCAAAAGACCAGGATCCTTTTCCATAAGATAGTTGACTATTTCTTCTATGTAGAAGGGATTTCCTCCTGTTTCCCTGAACAGATAGGCCTGGACAGGTTCAGAGACCATTTTTTCATCGAGCATACGACAGACCATGCTGCCTGTTTCTCTCTTTGTAAGCTCTCTAAGACCGATTTGAATATCATGTACACAACAGATTGTCCCCGGTCTGGAGCTGATTATGAACAGGCTTTTTGAAAGGATATCCGTATACTGGAAAAGATATTCCAGGAAATCAAGCGTTGATGGATCAGCCCAGTGAATATCCTCTATACAAAAGACAAGAGGCTGTTTTGTTCCGACAGATTCCAGCAGTGAGGTTATCGCATCACTGAGACGCGACTTCCAAACATCGGGCATAAGTTGTTTATTACCCGGACTTACTCCGCACAGAAAGCTGATCTCCGGCAGATAAGAGGGTTCACAGGAAAGATCCGCAATCTTGTTTTCCACTTCGCGGTCCTGAGGATCATTCCTTCGGATACCCAGAAGATCTCTGACAAGAAGAGCTATCGGGCAGTAAGGGGTATCTTTTGTATGATCAAGACACTGTGCCTGTATCCATCTCATTGGCAAGGATACGTGCTTTTTCACTTCCTGGATCAATCTGCTCTTGCCCACCCCGGGATCACCGCTTATCCATACGGCTGAACCGCTTTTGTTGCGCAATCTTTCCAACGCAGACATAAGAATCCCGAACTCCCGTTCACGGCCGATCATTGAAGAGACAAATCCGCCTTGTCTATGGAGGCAAAGGGGCATGTCTCTGGAAGAAAGAACCCTGAATACACCCATCGGAGCCTTTACCCCCTTGATGCATTTCATACCAATGTTCTCGATGGAAAAATATCTCTGCGCCTCAGTCCGGACAGCGTCTCCGACAAGGATATCATCAGGGCCTGCCAGGTCGGAAAGCCTTGATGCAATGTTAATAGGCGTACCCAGAACACCGCAGGAAAATGGACTGCCGGAGAGCTGATCGACAAGAACCATGCCGGAATTTATCCCTGTGTGCATGGCTATCCTTCTTCCGACTACTCCGGATACGTTATCGGCCAGTTCGGATGCAAACTGGTGGATCTCCTTTGCAGCAAGTATGGCCCGGATGGAATCATTTTCGTGCATCTCATCTACACCGAACAAGGCAATAACGCCGTCTCCTGCAAATTTTTCCACAACGCCTTTGTATGATGAGATTATGAGAGATGCTTTATGGAACAGGGAATCCATAATGTCTTTGAGTTTTTCAGGTTCGAGTTCCTCGGTTAGAGGCGTATAATCGCACAGATCAGAGAACAATGCGGTAATATGCCGATATTCCTGAATTTCACCCTTCTGCTGAAGGGCTCCTCCACAGCTCCTGCAGAATCTGTCTGACCGTGTACATTGCCCTCCACATCGCGGGCACGCCATTACATCATTAAACATCAAGTCCTCTCATGATTAAGGATAATATCTGACCCCTGCATGTCAACCCTTTGCAGGCAATGCCGGAACTTTATATTGACCTCATGGTCAAAATAGCTGATAATTGACTGTCTTTGTATGAAATCGATAGAAATGTGAGGTAAATGGGCAATGGTAGCAAAACTGAAAAAGATCTGGCTTGACGGAAAACTGGTAGACTGGGATGACGCACAGGTGCATGTGCTGACACATAGTCTTCATTATGGTGTCGCCGCATTTGAAGGCGTCAGATGCTACAGATGCGACGATGATCGTTCAGCGATATTCAGGCATGCAGAACATACGAAACGGCTTTTTAACTCTGCAAAAATATATCTGATGAATATCCCGTATTCACAGGCCGACATTATGGCGGCAACCAAAGAGACCATCGAGGCAAACTCCCTGAAGGAAGCCTATATACGCCCCCTTGTCTTTATCGGGGACGGGGTTATGGGTGTTCATCCGGGCAATAATCCCATACGCGTATCCATCATATGCTGGGAATGGGGGGCATACCTTGGTGATGACGGCCTTTCTAAAGGTATTCGGGTGAAGACATCCTCCTTTATCAGGCACCACCCGAATATCATGCTGACCAAGGCAAAGGTAAGCGGGAATTATGTAAATTCCATCCTGTCTAAACTCGAGGTTACCAGGGTCGGCTACGATGAGGCGCTCATGCTCGATCCCCAGGGTAATGTAGCCGAGGGAAGCGGAGAAAACATCTTTTATGTAAAGGATAATATCGTTGTTACTCCACCGCTTACCAGTGTGCTGCCCGGTATAACAAGGGATACGGTCATCACCATCCTGAAAGAAATGGGCTATGAGGTAAGGGAACAGCACTTCTCCAGGGATTCGCTCTATATTGCAGACGAGGTGTTCTTTACCGGCACTGCTGCGGAGATAACCCCTATTCGGGAGATTGACGACAGGACCATTGGAGAAGGCAGGCCAGGGCCTGTTACAAAGACTGTTCAGGATGCCTTTTTTAATGTGGTCAAAGGCAACAATCCCAAATACAGGAACTGGCTGGATTATCTGTAGACACAGCCGTTGCGGTGTATCGGTGATATTTTACCGGCATACCCTTGACATTGCGGCATGTTGTTTTCAAACAGATTTGCAGGAATATCTATGACGGGCCCGCAACCATGCGGGCCCGTTTAATAAGACCTTAAAACGCCTGGATAAAGATAAAGAAGGAGATAAGCATTACGACAATAGCCGTCTGATGCTCTGTGTTCTCAATAGTCATGGCAAAAGACCAGAGATGTTTGGCGCCTTCGGGGTAAGGCTCCATTCTCGGGAAAAAATACGGAACAGCATTCTTATATTTCAGGAATTCTTCACCGAACATCCTCTCCAGTCTCCCCCATTCTCTTTCCTGCTTTCTCGGCACATAGGTGGCGAAAAAGATGATGCTCATCAGCACCCATATGACAGGATTCCTTGACATGATGCACATACCGGTACCAATAATAAAAGTGCCAAGATACAAAGGCGATTGGAGATGAGCATAGGGCCCTGAAGTGGTAAGTTCTTCATTCTTCCTGAGATGCCCGGTCGCCCAGAATCGCAGGGATTCGCCTGCTATCACAAAGATGAATCCGAACATGCAGGAGGTAAAAGTCGGATTGGCAAATATCACCAGAAGAACAATCATGGCATATAACGGCACTGTCTTACTTGTTATCTTTTCGAGTTTATCTTCCCACGTCATTATCGTCTCTCCAATAATTACTTTGAACTGCTATGTATCTGTTTATAAATTACCAGTCAAGCCTTACATGGCAGGTTTTCTTCGCACCGGAACGAAACAATGTCCATATATTCCCCAGACAGCCCCATATCAAGGTCAGCACAACGACCAGGGTACCGAGCAGGTCCTCATCTGACTTTGAGACCCTTTTTACAAAACCGCCTTTATTTTCCGATAAGAGGTTTTTTGGCCTGCTTTCTTATCTCTTTCTCATCCGCCCATTCGATCAGTCCTGTTTGAATATTGACCAGATTCAGGGTGAACTTGAAATACACATCCTGAACACGGCCTGCCGCCTTCTTGATCGAGGCTATCTCGCCATAGAGAAAGTAATCCGCCCCTACCTGAGAACCTATTGACTTTGCCGTATTCGGGTCCACCATGCCGGAACTGGTCTGATACTCGAGCTGCTTGACCATCTCATCATTGACCTCGTTGACGGCAGAGAACCTCACCCTTCCCGACTTGAGCAGCGTCACTCGAATCTTGTCTGTTACAGATTTGGTATCGATATGCTCATCCGTCCTGTTCTTTACCCTGTGCACGTAAAGAACAGGCCGTTCACCAGAGGAGAGAATAGGGGTAGCAAGCAGGGAGTTCACCATCTTTTCTGCAATCATCTGAAGATCGGTCGATCCGAATTCCGTCGTCACGGTCTCCACCTGTTCCGGGCTGCCATAGCTTACACTTGGTGCTGATGCGCAAGCAGAGAGTACAAACATTGCTATTGCCGCTGAAATCACGCAGATCGCTCTTTTTATATTCACATTTAACCTCCTTGAATGTTTTATGACCCCATGTCAGTTATAGAATGCGGTCTTCTGATCATACATTTGAAGTTTGTCGCGTTCGGTCCGGGTGCAGTCGATCTGAATCCCCTTGCCTCTTTTCCGGTAAGATACGCCGGTATCCATGAGGTTACGGTCGACAACTCGAAGCCTGCTGCATCATACCAGATGAACCGGTATTCGAAGATAACATCCCGCTTGCTTGTATTCTGAATGATTACCTGAGCCTCCATCGATGACCCGAGCTGAAGAGGCCGGATACTTACCTCACCAAAGGTGAGTTTCCGTGACAGTGACGAGTCGTTGACCTCTTCCTTTTTTGAACTCAACCCCCCCGGACCTGCCTGTACATGGAGAATGTTCGGCGCTGTCCCTGCACACCCCACTATAAGCAGCACAATCAACCATACATATCGTTTTAGACTTACCATATATCCGACCCTCCTGTTTAATATGCTCTTTTTTGTATTGATAGACCGGCATCAGTTGCTCTGCACAGCACTATCAGATGCTTTGCACCTTCAGGTACATCCACAGTCCCTTTCATAGAATCCTGTGTACACTCCAGGGTAATGCCGGAAGTACCACGCGGCACAAAGACCCGTGCGACCTGGATCTCTTTGGGCAGACAGGACCAGGTTCTCAAGTCTGCCTGTTCTGTTATGGCTGATGCAAGGGAGCCGGCTACCGCACCGACAGCCCCGAACTGATCTGACAGTTCACCGGTTATCCTTGCCTTCAGGTAGGTACGCACTACCTGCTTTGCAAAGAGGATGGGAAACTTGTCCAGCAGATTTCTTGCAGCAATGGCATCGATATTCGATACCGCAGAGGTCTCATGGTAATTTCCCTCATATCTTACTGCAGCTCTGTGTACTGACAAGGGGGTAAACCGGTACACCGGCATGGAAGCGAAGACTATACCCCCTTTTGGCACCGGAATGGGAAAATTCACCGCCTCTTTGTAGGGTGCAAGACCGTGAGTGAAGATGACAAAGACATCTACAGCATCGGATGCTGTCATTTCTCTCTTGCCATATTTTTCCTCCCACTTCTCCGTATCCTCTATAAAATTTAGTTCCCTGCTCAGCCGGATCAGGTCACCCTGAATACTTCTGGAGCCGGGTGCAGCATCAATGGCCTTTTTCAGGTCGATATACGCCTCATCCGGCTCATTTCCCAGTTCATAGACAAGGGATGAGATATAGTAGGCAAAGGCATTCTGATAGATACTGAGAACCGAACCTGCCGTGATCTTCAACAGATCATATCCCTCCGGGTCAGCAGTGCGGAATGACCTGTTCCAGTCCGTCTCGGCCGAGGACTGTTTTGCCTTTTCAAGTTCTCTGTAATGCTTTTCGTACAATTCCTTCTGTCGTGTGTATGCATTGCGGATCTCGACACGGGCCCCCTCCAGATCGCCCATCATCAGATAGTTGACAGCGTCGAAACCATGAACGAGAACCTTTTCAAAGTCTTCTCCTTCATAAGGCATGATCTGTTCATTGATAATTAGAGACCCGACCTGGGATGTACTTTTCGTCGCTGATATCAAGGCCCTGTCCTCAAAGATTCTGATCTTTTCTGCAGCACGTTCAAACTCCTGTGCGCTCAGTGCAAATTCACCCATGGACTGGAAGATAATCCCTCTTTCCAGACGGATGAGCACCTCGTTTTTCCCTTTGGCCGATTTTTCGGGAAAAACCCCGAGTGCATCATCAAATCTCCCCTGAGAGATTGATTGTCTGGCCTGCATCGTCACCATGGTGTAGCTGCTCAAGCAGGAACACCCTGCAGCAAGCATGCAGGCGAGGCCGAGGCAGATCAGTCGGACGGGTATAGATCTCATTACTGTTTTTGCATTTCAGCCGGCTTTAAGGATATCACCTTCGATAATCCGCACTGTCTCGATCAGAAAGCGATACCAAGGCCGGCCATTATGCCCCGCCTTGAATGATACCCAAGACCGATATCCATTCCCTCAATAATGTAGCGCATCCCAAGCATCCAGGTGACATTAGTGTCCTTGTCTGTAGCCACCTCATAATAGTTGTCGCCGGTAAAACCTATTGTGGTGGTATTCTGACTGGCATATCCCAGTCCGACAACGCCGAAGAACGATGGTGCAAGTTCGGAACCAAAATCAATATTTACCTCCTGCTCGTTGCCGTCGTTATAATCACGAAATGTATCATAGGTCGTACCGGCAATTGGAGGCAGGTTAGCGGATGGGGGGTCTTCGTCAGTG
>JAFGTK010000150.1 GCA_016934135.1 Deltaproteobacteria bacterium
ATTCATGATATCGATGGCAAGATAATCGGCATGCTCTATACCGGTATTCTCGAAGCAAAATACCGCGATATGAAGCTTCAGACCACATGGATGTTTCTCGGCATCACGACACTCGGCATGGTAATAGCTTTCTTTATCTCTTTCAGCATGGGCCAGAGTATTATCCGCCGGATCCGCATCCTCAAACAGGCAACTGAAGCAATATCGTCGGGCAACCTCGAATATCAGCTTCCTCCGGGAAGATCCTCGGGCTTTGACATTATCGACGAAGCCTTCAACAATATGGCAAAGTCTCTGAAAGACCGGGATGAAAGGCTTCAGAAGGCCTTCCAGAGAATCACAAGAACCGAACGCCTCGCATCCCTGGGCCAGATGGCTGCAGGAGTTGCTCACGAAATCAACAATCCGCTGGGGGGCATACTTCTATACAGCAATCTCGTACTTGAGGAAATGGAAAACAACGACACCTCCCGCGATAACATGGAAAAGATCATATACCAGACCAACAGATGCAAAAAGATAGTTCAGAACCTCCTTGATTTTGCACGTACACCTTCAGGCGATATGATGCCCCTTAAAATAAACGATGTAATCATGATGTCTCTGAATCTGGTAAAGGATCAATCCATGTTCCTCGGTATTGAAGTCGAGACCGATCTTGCTGAAGACCTGCCCGAAATCAGAGGCGATCTGTCACGTCTGGAAGAAGTGTTCCTCAATCTCTTTATCAATGCCTCAGACGCAATGGATGGAAAAGGTGTTCTTAAGATCTCCACAAGGCTCTCCAGTACGAATTCTGTCAAGGTTTCCATATCAGATACAGGAAAAGGCATTGATAAGGCCTACCTGCCCCATATATTCGAGCCGTTCTTCACGACAAAAGACCCGGGCCAGGGCACAGGACTGGGTCTGTCCATAACCTATGGAATAGTTCAGAAACACAACGGACTTATCGATGTAGAAAGCAGACCCGGCAAGGGAACAACCTTTTTTATAACATTGCCGCCATATATGGGAGCGGAGGATTCATCTCAGACAAACACGATAAATTATTCGAACGGAGAGAGTATTGGCTAAGAAAAAGACCGCAAGCACCCTTATCATTGATGACGAGGAATCTATCCGGGACGGTTGCCAGCAGATACTGACCCGCCTGGGTTATGATGTTACATCGACCGGAGATGCTGTTTCCGGATATGAAATGGCAACGACAGGCGCCTTTGATATGATTCTGCTCGATATCCGTATGCCTCAGATGGACGGGCTCGATATACTGCGAAAACTGAAAACAGAGCATAACATATCAGCAAAGATCGTTATTATAACCGGTTATGGAACAATCCAGCTTGCTGTTGAAGCTATGCGGCTCGGTGCATTTAATTTCCTTACAAAACCCTTCAGTGCGGATGATCTGAAAAAGGCCATAAAGGATTCAAAGGACAAAATTGAATCCACCGAGACGGATAACACAATCTCCATGCTCATAGGCAACAGTGACTATATGAAGGAACTCAAGGACACCATCAAAAGAGTAGCAAAGACAGACAGTACTGTGCTCATCACTGGAGAAAGCGGTACGGGAAAGGAACTGGTTGCTCGCACCATACACAGTCTGAGCAAACGCTCAGACAAACCCTTTGTTCCAGTGGATTGTTCCTCCCTGGTACCTAACCTCCTGGAAAGCGAGCTGTTCGGCCACATTAAAGGTGCTTTCAGCGGAGCCACGGAAAACCGTGACGGCCGTTTTCAGACAGCTGATAACGGAACCCTGTTCCTTGACGAAATATCAAACATAGGCATTGATATACAGGCCAAACTGCTTCGGGTCATTCAGGAGCAGGAGGTTCCGCGCGTCGGCAGCTCGGTCGCGGAAAAGGTGGATGTACGGCTGATAACCGCTACGAACAAAGACCTCAGAGGCGAGGTGAAATCCGGAAAATTCCGTGAAGACCTGTTCTACCGGGTATCCGTAGTCCCTATCCATATCAGCCCGTTACGGGATCACCGGTCGGACATACTGGTCATTGCCCAGCACTATCTCGATATCTTCAGGGAAAAACACAACAGTACGGCTAAACGTTTTTCTCAGGAAACCATGAAGTCTCTTACCTCATACAGCTGGCCCGGCAACATCCGTGAACTGAAAAATACCATCGAGAGGCTGTGCGTATTGTGCGAGCATGAAGAAGTCACTCTCTCTGATATCATGTATTACGGCCAGGATACCAAGGCAAAGGCCCCGGTGATTGATCCGTTTTCCGGGAAGATGACACTGGTTGATGTTGAACGGGAACATATCGAAAAGGCATTGAAGCATTTCAACTATCAGATCAATAAGACCGCTACCTTCCTGGGAATAGATAGAAAGACCCTGCGTACAAAGATCCGCACCTATGGGATTGAAATGGAGGAAAAGGATTAGAATTATCAGTACTCCAATTCTTCCGCCTTCATGGGGTTATCTTCCTCACACAAGGGGTGTTTTACCCCTCACAAGCTGATCAACTGCTGGTTTCTCTTTTAATTATTTCATATTATTAATAAGTTACAATATGGCATCGACCTTGCTTTTAATACTGCAATGATTGATAAAGGAGGAAGGGAAAATGGATTCAAAAAAGAAGATACTGCTTATTGATGACGACAAGGATTTCTTAATGGCAACCAAGCTTATCCTGGAAAAAGGCGGATATGAAGTATTCCTGGCCGAAGACGGTCACAGCGGAGTGGAAACTGCAAAATCCGTCAACCCCGATCTGGCAATCATTGATATGATGATGGAAACCTGGAGCGAGGGGTTCAATGTGGTATCTCAGCTCAGAACATCTGAAAGCGGCAAAGAGATCCCCTTGATCATGCTCAGCGCTGTCGATCTTCAGGGGCCATATCAATCATTCGAACCGCCGGAGAATCTTCCTACAGTGGATATGGTACTTCACAAGCCTATCAAGGCGGATGATCTTATCAAATACGTGGGGCAGCTTCTGGAGAAATAAGCCATGATCGAAAAGAATGATGCCGAGCACATTCTTATCATAGATGACGAAGAATCTATCCTGGACGGATGCAGACAGGCCCTTGAGAAATCAGGCTATTCGGTGATCACCACATCAGACGGGCCGGATGGCATAAGGATTGCTCGGGAGAAAAAACCCGAACTGGCCTTTGTCGACCTGAAAATGCCCAACTGCTCAGGCATGGATATTATAGAACTCCTGACAAAAGACCTGCCTGGGATAGTGCTGATAGTGATCACCGGATATGCTTCTATTGTATCTGCGGTAGAGGCAATGAAGAAAGGCGCATATGACTATCTGCCAAAGCCTTTCACCCCGGACCAGCTCAGGGCGGTAACAAAACGAGGCCTGGAACATCGTTTTCTCAAGATCGAGGCTGACCGACTCAGAGAAGAAAAGGAACGCATGGAGAAGAATTTTATCACCTTTGTCTCTCATGAGATGCGTTCTCCGCTTGTAACAATTCAGCAGTATATCGAAACACTCAAGGTCATAGCCGGAGATGATCTGAAAAAAGAGGTATTTGAGATTATCGAAAGATGTGACAAGCGGATACAGAGTCTTCAGGACTTGGTGGAACACTGGCTTGATCTTTCCCGTATAGAAAACGGCACCTTTTCGCAGGCAAAGGAATCATTGGCACTGGTAAATATCCTGGAGAAGAGCATAGAGGAACTCAACCCGCTTTGCCATAGAAGAGAGATAAGGCTCATATCGGATATCCAAAAGGACCTCCCCAATATCATGGGCGATCAGGAAAGCCTGCTTCGGGTATTTACCAACATAATAGGTAATGCAACCAAATACACCCCGGCAGGGGGAACGATCTCTGTAGATACCGACTTCGATGATTATTATATCTACGTGAAGATAACCGATACAGGGTCAGGAATACCTCAGGACAAGCTGCCCTTTATCTTCGAACCTTTTTATCGGGTAAAAGGGAAAGACGAGAGGCAAAGGGGTTCCGGGCTTGGGCTGACCTTCAGCAGAAAGATCATGGAGGCACATGACGGAAAGATCGAGGTTACTTCCAAGGAAGGTGAAGGTACCACCTTTATCCTGAAATTTCCCAGGCTGTACGAGCTTTAATAACTATTCGCTCTTTCCCCTGTCCCCTTCCCAGGGTCTTGTATTGTCCAGAAGATATTCAGAGGAGTTGTTCACCATGCATTCTCCGCACATATGAACCATCTTCATGCTTTCAACCTGTCTGACAGTGAATAACTTGCCGGAATTCTCAGAGCACAGGAAGCACCGATGAGCATCATCCTTTTCATGGAATTCGTAACATTTCTCATCAAGATATTTACACTTCATACAACCCCTTTCTCAATTCAATCTACCATACAAACTTTCTCATATCAACATGGGTGAACATACCTTTTCGGGTCAAGACCATATTTTGGCTGGACAGTGCTGCCCTGGCATACTAGAACTACAAAGCAGTAATGGCTCAGGTGAATGAAATCATGACGATTGACCAATTCTCTTATCTCGAATCTTATGGCTCGATACCAGAATCACCAGTACATATCTTTTACACCGGGAGGACCCTTTGAAAAGATACTGGAATCATATTGATTCTCAAAAGATGTATAAAGACCGGATAGTGGATGTAAGGCACGATAAATATCACTTTCTTCCAAATGATATCATCAAGGATTACACTGTGTTAGAGTTTGGAGACTGGGTCAACATAATCCCTGTGACTCAAGATGGCCATATTGTGATGATCCGGCAATGGCGTCATGGTATCCAGAGTGAAACCCTGGAGATCCCCGGGGGTCTCATTTCCCAAGACGATATCAGCCCGGCTGATGCTGCGGTACGGGAAATGGCCGAAGAGACAGGATACCACAGCGACAATGTTATCCATATCGGTACAGTTGAGCCTAATCCAGCGATTCAGACCAACAGATGCTATACTTATCTCGCGAGAGATGCATACCTGCACGCCCAGCAGAACCTGGACCCTACCGAGGCCATCAGTGTTGAGCTGATGAACAGGGAACAAATTTATCGCATGATCAAGTCGAGTGAAATAACCCATGGCCTCGTGGTGGCAGCGTTTGCATTCCTGATG
>JAFGTK010000151.1 GCA_016934135.1 Deltaproteobacteria bacterium
GAGAGAAATCCATGAAAAAGATAGGTGTGTTAATTGTAGATGACTCTGCTCTGGTACGTCAGACCCTGTCCGACATCCTCTCTTCAGACCCGAGGATAGAGGTGATCGCTGCTGCATCAGACCCGTACCATGCTGCAGAAAAGATGAGGGATGCGGTTCCCGACGTGATCACCCTGGATGTAGAGATGCCGAGGATGGACGGGCTCACCTTCCTGAAAAAGATCATGAGTCAGCACCCTATCCCGGTGGTGATCTGTTCATCACTTGCAGGAAAAGGCACGGAGACAGCCATGAAGGCCCTGGAATACGGGGCTGTCGATATTATCCACAAGCCGTCTCTGGGCACAAAGCAGATGCTGACCGAATCGAGCACCATTATCTGCGATGCGGTCGTTGCGGCATCGCGTGTCCAGGCGAAGAAGAAATCCCTTGAGAACCCTCTGGCAACACCGAAACTGAGTGCGGATGTTGTGATAGCAAAACCCAGAAAAGATACGGTACTTCAAACGACCGAGAAGGTGGTCGTGGTCGGTGCATCCACAGGCGGGACAGAGGCGCTGAGAATATTTCTCGAGGCCCTGCCAGCAGACTGCCCTGGTATAGTGATTGTCCAGCACATGCCCGAAGGATTTACCGCTGCATTCTCGAAGCGTCTCGACGGCCTGTGTCAGGTATCGATAAAGGAGGCAGCGAACAATGATACGGTCCTTCCCGGTCATGCCCTGATTGCACCGGGAAACAGGCATCTTATGCTGAAACGCAGCGGAGCACGGTATTATGTGGAGGTAAAGGACGGGCCCCTGGTATCCAGGCACCGGCCTTCCGTGGATGTCCTTTTCCGCTCTGCAGCACGTTATGCAGGAAGGAACGCCATCGGCGTGATCATGACCGGCATGGGGGATGACGGTGCAAAGGGCATGCTCGAGATGAAAGATTCCGGCGCATATACCATTGCACAGGATGAAAAATCATGTATTGTATTCGGTATGCCGGCTGAGGCCATCAAACTGGGGGGAGTCGGCAAGGTGCTCAGTCTTGAATGCATATCGAAAGAGATCATGATGAAATACTCCATGACACCATAGGGATTCTCATTATGACGATACTTGAGAAAATAAAGGATCTGGGCAGACAATATCTTGTCAAAAACAGCCGCGAAGACCATCAGGATCTCTGCGCGACCTGGATCCGCGATCTCTCGGACATATCGAACGTCCTCGAAAACCTGGCACATTCAACAGAACATGAATTCCTGGATATCGGGGCAAAGCTTCAGGAATTCTACACCCGGTCCAAGGGCATGTCAGAGATGTCGACCCAGGTGGTCGACCTCATGACCGGTGATGAAATATCGAGTTCCACCCAGGGACTTGCCCATATCCTTCAGGCCCTTGAGGATCATCTCGGCAGATCAGAAGAACATTTTGCCGGTATTTCCTCTATCCTTCAGCAATACCTGAAAACACTTGCCAGGACAGGCTCTCAACTTGAGGACTTCAAGATGCTCGTATTGAACCTCAGCATGCTGGGGTTTTTCACAAGGGTGGAAAACGCCCATGTCTTCAGTAATGACACAGGCTTTGCCAGCCTCACCGATGATGTAAAAAAACTCTCTGAACGCATCAAGGAAAAATCATCCCAGATAAAGTCAAGATCGAAAGAACTTATCGACATGATTCACCAGGCATTGTTGGAGGTCTCGGATTCAAAGAAAAATCAGCGCAATCAGGCACGGTCAATGTTCGATCATACGGTTTCAAACCATGAAATCCTTGCAAAGAAAAATGATACCGCGATGCTCTCTGCAAAGCTCATCTCAACAAAGTCCCAGGAGATTACTCAAAGCATCGGGGATATCGTGTCCTCCATCCAGTTCCATGATATTACACGCCAGCAGATCGAACATGTAAAAGAGGTACTCGATCACCTCATCAATGCCGTAGACTCAGGAGAACATTCCTTTCCTGAACTGGCAGCCATGATAAATAAAATATGCTCACTCCAGATCGAGCAGCTGAATCAGTCTCGCAAGGATCTCACTACAGCAGTGGAAAAGATCTTCAAAAACCTGGAGAACCTCACTGCAAGCGTTGCCATGATTCTTGAAGAGGCTCAACAGGTCGCCTGGGCATCTGATATCGAGGGCCTGAGCTTCATGGAAAATATCGATTCCGGTATCGCCAGTGTCATTACATGCCTGGACGAAAACAGCCGGGAACAGATGAGATTGACGGAAACAATGACCTCACTGAGCGACATGGTTTCCGAGATGTCTGTGTTTATACAGGAAATTGAACTTATGGGTCAGAACCTGCAGCTTATCGCACTCAATGCTCGGATAAAGGCAGCCCATATCGGACACGAAGGCGCAGCCCTTGATACGATCTCCGGGGGGATCTACGATCTATCGAAGAACTCACAAGGACACACCAAGAACCTCTCGGAAATGCTGGGGGGTATTGTCGATGTTGCAAAGGGTTTTGATACAGACATTGCAGAGATACAGCATACCCAGGAAGAAGAGGTTCAAGAGATGATGGACAACCTGCAGGGGATCATCGATTCACTTCACGGGGTCAATAATAATGTTCTGACAGTCATAACAGACATGAACTCTCTTGGCGAATCGCTCATGGCTGATATCAGCACCAGTATCGGTGATATCAGGATACAGGAAAAGATAGAGGCGGTTATTGATAAGGCATGCAATGCCATGGACACAGTATTATCAGAGGCATCAAAGGCACTCCCTGAAGAAGCCCTAGGGGATGAAAATGTCTACCTCAAACATCTCGATACTATCTATACCATGAAGAGTGAGCGGGATATCCACATGAGACATCAGAAAAATAATAATGAGGCCGATACTATCAGTAATGGCGACACCGGAGATTCTTCGGAAGGTCTCGGCGATAATGTGGAGCTTTTCTAGATATTGATGAACGCTTGAAAAAGACAGGAGTCATACAATGGTACAATTTGAGAACAGGGATTCAAAAGAGGGAAGAACACTTCATATCGAAGGCAGTCTCACCATTGAGCACTCAGGTTCACTCAAGGATAACCTGCTGGAAGCCTTTGCATCGACAGATCATCTGATTATCGACCTGGAAAGAGTAACAGCTATCGATTTATCGTGCCTGCAGGTATTGTGCGCAGCCGGCAAGTCATTTATCAAGGCTGATAAAAAGATCAATATCCTGAGCGAGCTTTCCGATATCGTCAAGAAGTCCCTTGCCGACGTATCCATAGATAGATCGGCATGTGGCTTACCATGCAATGCACACTGTTTATGGGATAAAGGAGGCAGTGATGGCTAGGAAGATTTTAAGCGTTGACGATTCTGCAAGCATCAGACAGATGGTTTCGTTTACCCTGAAAAACGAGGGGTATGATGTAATCGAGGCATCTGACGGCAATGATGCCCTTTCAAAGATTCAGGGAATCCCGATTGATCTGGTTATAACAGATCTGCACATGCCGAACCTCGACGGCATCGGTCTTATCAAAGCCTTGAGGGCCAAGTCTTCATATCGGTTCACCCCTATTGTCATGCTCACAACAGAATCCCATGCAGAAAAGAAAGAGGCCGGAAAACAAGCAGGGGCAACCGGATGGATAGTAAAACCCTTTAAACCCGAACAACTCATAGCCGTGGTGAAAAGACTGCTCGGATAGCATTGGGAGCAGGAGGTAAAAAAAATATGGATGCAAACAGACAGATCTATCGGGAAGAGGCTTTCGAGCTGCTGGGCGATCTCGAAGATGCCCTGATCGAACTCGAACAAACCCCTGATGACAGAGACCTCATCGACAGAATATTCCGCGCCATGCATACAATCAAAGGTTCAGGCGCCATGTTCGGCTTTGACGATATTGCTGCGTTTACACATACAATAGAGACCGTCTATCACCTGATACGTGAAGGCAGCCTCAGTGTAGACCAGGACCTTATCAGTCTCACCCTTTCATCCTGCGACCAGATCAAGGCCATGGTGGAGGAATCCGAAGGTGGCGGCCAGGTAGATACATCAAGGAACGAAGAGATCTCGAATGCATTCAAGGCCCTGATTCCATCGGAAAGTGAAGACCTCGATACCAGGCCTGAATCCTCTCCTGATCTGGAAAAAGATACAACAACCAATCAGACGCAGATCACGTATCGTATCCGGTTCAAACCGCACACAAACATCTTTGCTAACGGCACAAACCCGATCCCTTTGTTGAACGAGCTGAAGGATCTGGGCGATTCCCATGTAATCTGTCATTTAAACAATCTTCCGGAACTCACGGACATTGACCCGGAGGCATGTTATGCAAGATGGGACGTGATCCTGACGACAAGCCATGATATCAACACCATCAGGGATATATTCATCTTTGTAGAGGATATCAGCGACATCGACATCACCAAGATAGACGAAAACAGCGATCTCGATGAAGACGACTACAAGCGTATCGGTGAAATACTCTTTGACCGTGGAGATATCAAACTCAATGATCTTGAGATAATGCTAAACAGACAGAAGCGCATCGGAGAGATACTGATCGAATCCGGCAAGGTCCACCGCAGCGAAGTGCAGTCTGCTCTTGCCGAACAGGAGCATGTGCGGAACCTGCGAAAAAAACGTGTAGCACAAGACACCACATCAAGCATCAGGGTAGCTTCCGACAAGCTCGATGCCCTGGTAAACCTGGTCGGCGAGATGGTTACCATGCAGGCAAGACTCACACAGATCGCCCATCAGAAAAACGATTCCGATCTCATACTCGTTTCCGAAGAGGTGGAACGGCTTACAGCGGAACTCAGGGATAACGCAATGGGGATCAGGATGCTGCCCATAGGCACCACCTTTGCCAAATTCAAGCGCATGGTGCGCGATCTCTCGACAGAGCTGGGTAAAGAGATCGATTTTATTACCGAAGGTGAGGAAACAGAGCTCGACAAGACTGTAATAGACAAACTCAGCGACCCCCTTGTGCATCTCATTCGCAACAGTATCGACCACGGCATAGAGCGTCCCGAAATTCGCAGGGCAGCAGGTAAGCCCTCTCAGGGCACCATAGAACTAAAGGCAGAACACTCGGGGGCTAATGTCCTGATATCTGTTCATGATGACGGTGCAGGCCTCAACACAGAGGCTATCCTCAAGAAGGCCCTTGAAAAAGGCCTGACAACCCCGGATGCATCACTTTCGGAAAAGGAGATCCATGAACTTATCCTCGCACCTGGGTTTTCCACGGCAGAAAACGTCACCAGCGTCTCCGGCAGGGGAGTGGGCATGGATGTGGTGACCAGCAGCATCGAATCCTTCGGCGGCACAGTGGAAATCAGCAGTATCAAGGGCAGCGGAACAACCATTACCCTTAAACTGCCGCTTACCCTTGCCATCATCGACGGCCTGCTCGTTACCTTAGGGGATGATTTCTATGTGATCCCTCTGGGATCGGTCGTCGAATGTGTGGAACTTACGGAAAAGGACAAGAAACGCGCCCATGGCAGACATGTCACAAAGGTGCGTGATGACATGGTTCCATACATATACCTGAGAGAAGTATTCGTTTTAGACGGCTCCAAGCCGGATATTGAGCAGATCGTCATCACCGAGATCAACGGGCGCAGGATCGGCTTTGTCGTGGACAAGGTCATAGGCGGGCATCAGACCGTAATCAAAAACCTCGGCAAGTTCCTCAAGAATACGCAAGGTGTTTCAGGCGCCACCATCATGGGTGACGGCACAGTCGCACTCATCCTCGATATCAACAGACTTATCATGCATGCAGAGGATGAGGAATCGATGATTGTACAGTAACCCATATTTTGCATCAGTCATTGAATAGAACCTGTGGGAGCGGCTAAAGCCGCTCCCACAA
>JAFGTK010000152.1 GCA_016934135.1 Deltaproteobacteria bacterium
CAAAGAAGGCCCCTGCAGCTAAGCCCAAAAAGAAACCAGCCAAGGCTGCGGAAGAAAAAGCTGAACCCGAACAGGCAGATACAGCACCGGCGGAACCTGAGCAGGCATAAGAAAACAGTGCTGGAAACAGAGGGCAGCCCTGTTCAGAGCTTTGAGAACATGTATGTTCGCAGAAGTTCCTGAACAGGGCTGCCCTCTTAGAATTATTCAGGTTGTTAAACCGCAATGCGTATCAGACAATATAACCTATGATATTGAACAGATATGTCTTTCCTTCAGATAATGCGACTTCAGAACAGGTTCACTTCTAACTGGTATTGCGCATACTGAATTCGCAGCCGCAATAGTTCTGGCGGTAGAGATTGTATTGTCTGCTCAGTTCAATACTCCGGGAGAAGCCGTTGTTTTTCTTGAAATCTACAGGCTCGAAACCTGGAAAATGTGAACCAACTTCGAATATCACCCTGGACGGCTTATGGCGGCTTACAGTAAGGGTCGTGGTAAAACATGGAATAGAGAGGTTTTCTGCTGACAATGCCGTTCTTCTCAGGTTGTATTCAAAACATTTGATGCAGCGTCTGCCGCGTTCAGGCTCATTTTCCAGACCTTTAATGTGTTCCAGCCATGACAGGTGATCATAGGTGTCTTCTATGAGTTCCAGATGAAGCTCCCTGGACAGGTGCCTGGCTGATTGCAGGCGTTTTTCATATTCGGTTTCCGGAAAGATGTTTGAGTTGGAAAAAAACAGGATAATCTCATTGTTCTGTGAAAGCAGTAGTTCCACCGGGTATGTGGCGCAGGAAGCGCAGCATGTATGAAGCAGAATTTTCTTTATATCATTCATGTACTTCAATCCTACCTTATTCAGCCGGTCCATGCAACAGGCCCTGATAAAGGGTGCTTCTTGATATATGTCAGGTCTATTGACTCCTGCGGTTGTGATCATTATATCCTTTACCATGCGTATTTGATCTTCTTATGTGTATGGCTTTCAGCATGGTAAGCGTTTGAGGTGTACATGAAATCCGGATACACGCGGAGGATAAGGAAATGAATAGTAATGAATTGGCAAAAAAGGTAAAGCAGCAATTGCAGGATATGGGTGTAAGTGATGTAGATGTAAGAAAAGACAAAGATGAAAACTGGTATGTGCTGATCCATGAGCATTCTCTTTATCCCTGTATGATTATGATAGATGAAAAATGTGTCGGGAATGTGTTCTTTGATATGATGAGCCCGGTAAATTGTGTTGCCGAGATAACGATGAAATTATACAACATCCATGGTTTTACCTTCAGGATC
Source organism: Deltaproteobacteria bacterium (assembly GCA_016934135.1). Lineage (GTDB taxonomy): Bacteria > Desulfobacterota > Desulfomonilia > UBA1062 > UBA1062 > DSAD01. Next base: position 1,303 of record JAFGTK010000152.1, read on the forward strand.
TGCGAGGCATACCACCGAAGCCCTTACAGCGGAGATCTCTTATGGGGGGCTGAAGCAGAAAACAGTCTTGTGCGTGATCTTCCTCATTATCTCAAAAGAAAGAAAGAGATCTGCGGCGCCTCATACACAGGACTGCTGGATGCAACCATAGGAATAAAGTTCCAGGAGCTCAAACAGCACAATATCTAGCCGAAACGAAAACCTCTTTTCAAAAAATCTGCGAGGGTCTATAATACTTCTTTGAGCATGCAGCCATGAACTTACGAATGAAAATGAAGAAGATAATTCTCGTAGTAGATGACAAAAGAGATATCAGGTCATTCATACGGGCGATCCTCGAAAACTCACTGAGTGAATATTTCCTTGAGATAATATCCATGCCTTCCAGCGACATTGCCCTGCAGGAGATAGAGCGCAGAAACGGCAACATTGACTTCATCTCCACCAATATCCATCGCTCAGGGATTAACGGATATACTTTTATTGAATATGTAAAGGCAAATTATCCGCATATCAAAATCCTTGTCTGCTCTGCTCACGCTCAGATTGCCGATCTTGAGAAAATGTTCAAAGAACATCTGGTCGACGGATTTATTAGAAAGCCTTTCAGGGAAAATGAATATAAAAACAAGGTCAGGAACATCTTTGATATGCAGAATCTTGTTCGTTTGAACCTGCCGTGACTGTAACCGGTATGGCTTGCGCCAGACGCAGACGAAAAGACTGACGTTTCTGAAATGAAGACATGGCTGCAGTTATCATGAAAGCATCTGTGCTTTTAAAAACAGTGTGACCCGGCAGTGTTGACTTGGCATCTTTTATGATTATAATTAGTACCTGTTCATGATGATCTGGTTTTTTCAGATATTGCAGTTAAATGGTTCCACATATTCAATCATGTAGTGTCCTTAAAGAATACTGGGAAAGGAATGATCCCAGTAAGAAGCCTGTGGCAAAGGGTCCGAGGCGGCATCGTGAATAATACAGACAGCGGACCCTTAAAAAGGAATAGGGGTGCTGTATGAAAAAGATTACATTCACTACAATAGCGCTGTTGTTTCTGAGTCTTTTTGTCTGGAGTGCGATAAGCGGTGAGCAGGAGCAGAAACAGTTTGCAGGGTATCTTAATATTAATACCGCAGCATATGAACAACTCCTTGAACTGCCTGATATGTCAGATAGTTTGGCCCGGAATATTATTCTCTACAGAGAAGCAAACGGGCCGTTTTCATCTGTCGATGATCTTATCAAGGTCAAGGGTTTCTGGTATACCTACATTGACCAGCTCAGGCCGTATATCAGACTTGAAGGGGAGAATACACTCCGTCTTGTCGAGTAGAGATTGTTTGACCGGCTTTCCTTTATGCAGACAGGGGAGAAGTCACTGCCTTGTATACGGAAGATCTGTAAGGAGATCCGGCCTGATGAGGGGTTACTCGTTCTCTGAGAGCGGAGTTGCTGCTTGATGAAACTGCAGAGGAGACACCCTGATCCCGCAGAAACTGACTCCTGCTGCAGTCAAATCACCCGATAATATCTGTTATCCGATTTATGGTGCCGGCGATGTCTCTGGAACCCAGATGCAGCCTGATGACTTGCCTTCCGGCATCAACGAGCGCCTGCCAGTCACCAAGGGCCTGGGCTGTTTCCAGGATGCCGAAACTTATGGATGAGCCATCAAAACCTGCTTTGTCAGGGATCGGGAGGTCATTTTGGTTGTCTGCAGTGATCTGAATGAAAAGACCATTGCCTGCATCTCCCTTATGCAGCTGGCCGGTGGAGTGAAGGAAGCGCGGACCGTATCCAAGCGTGGTTGCGGCCTGATAATGATCTCTCACCTTCATGCGCAGTGCTTTCAGCGCTGCATCTGTGTTGCTCTCCGGCTCCAGGTATGCCTGGATTGCAACATAGGAGTCGTCTTTTATCTTATCGAAGAATATGCTGAGCGCGTGTTTCAGGCTGTCAGCCTTGAGATCACCGTAAACATATGTACTCATATCGCACAGAACAGGGGTCTGTGACGGTAATGCACCGGTTCCCCTGTATGCATTGACAGCATTGCGGGAAAGGACTTTGGCTGATTCCACATCGGGCTGGTCAAAGGGGTTGATCCCGAGTATATGCCCTGCAACACTCGTTGCCATCTCCCAGAGGAAGAACTGTCCGCCCAGATCAAAACTGTCGTGAACGCAGATATGTACAACAGGGTGTCCTGCCTTTTCGAGTTCTCTTAACTTGTCGTCATAGGTTTCATCGCCGTTGATCCTGATATGTACAAAAAGCCGGTCATCCTTGTATTGTCCTGGAAATCCGAGCTGTTCGTTCACAATTGGTACAATACCTTTGCCTTGTTTGCCGGTGCTCTCGGCTATGAGCTGCTCCACCCAGTCGCTGAAAGGTTCAAGGTGCTTTGAGATCACGAATGTTACCTTGTCCCTGCCTTTTCGCGCCATTTCTCCCAGTATGACACCGAGCCTGCCGCCGTAATTGTTCCCAGCAACCACGCAGTTGCTGAACTCGCAGTTCTCAGCCATGATCCCTGCCCGGTCCAGAAGTATCTTGATATCCATGCCTGTGAGTGCCCCAGGCACAAGGCCGAAATAGGACAGGGCCGAATAGCGGCCGCCGATATTCGGGTCATTTATATAGGTCTTCCGGAAATTCAGTGTCTGTGCAAGCTCTTCAAGAGATGACCCGGGATCGGTAATGGCGATAAAATGCCTTCCTGCTTCGTCTTTGCCGAGCGCATTCGAAAAGATATTGTAGAAATACCGGAAGAACGACAATGTCTCAGTCGTGGTGCCGGATTTCGACGAGACTATGCACAGGGTTTTCTTGGGGATCAGCTGAGAGGCCATGGTCTTGATAACGGCAGGATCAGTGCTGTCGAGCACCATAAGCTCGGGATA
>JAFGTK010000153.1 GCA_016934135.1 Deltaproteobacteria bacterium
CCGTATCTTTCCTAACGCCTGGCGCCCAGAGCCCAGCGCCTTCCCTCACATATTCCTTCTATATTTTCCGCCGACCTCATACAGGGCCTCGGTGATCTGCCCCAGGCTTGCTACACGCACAGTATTCATTAGTTCTTCAAAGATGTTTCCACCCTCGAGCGCTACCTCTTTTAGCCTCTCGATAGCCTGGGGAGCCTTGTCCTGGTTTCTCTTTTTGAATCTGCCCAGGTTTTCCAGCTGGGAATACTTTTCATCATACTCAGCCCTGGTAAGTGGGATACACCCTCCAGAGCCGGCATCAGCACCTTCAGGGTTTTCAAAGGTATTGACCCCGATGATCGGCAGATTGCCGGAGTGTTTGAGATGTTCGTAATATAATGATTCTTCCTGAATCTTTGAGCGCTGATACTGCATCTCCATGGCGCCGAGCACACCCCTGCGGTCGCTTATGCGCTCGAATTCCTTGAGTACCGCCTCTTCCACCGCATCGGTTAGCCATTCCATGAAGAATGATCCCTGTGTACTGTTTTCATTCTTCGACGGCCCGAACTCGTGGTTTATTATAAGCTGGATGGCCATGGCCCTTCTTACAGACTCTTCGGTAGGGGTGGTGATCGCCTCATCATAGGAATTGGTATGCAGGGAATTGCAGTTGTCTTCCAGGGCAGTCAGTGCCTGAAGCGTTGTCCTGATATCATTGAATTGGATCTCCATGCTGTGCAGCGATCTTCCTGATGTCTGGATGTGGTATTTGAGTCTCTGTGATGTCTCGTCGGCTTTATATATATCCCGCATGGCAACAGCCCAGATTCTGCGCGCCACCCTGCCTATGACACTGTATTCCGGATCCATGCCGCTGCTGAAGAAAAACGAAAAATTCTTGGCAAAGTCATTCACATTCATGCCCCGGGAGAGATAATACTCTACATAGGTGAATCCGTTGGCAAGGGTAAATGCGAGCTGACTGATGGGGTTGGCGCCTGCCTCTGCAATGTGATAGCCGCTGATACTTACGGAATAGAAATTCTGGATGTCGTTTGCAATGAAGAACTCCTGAATATCGCCCATCATCCGCAGCGCAAACTCGGTGGAGAAGATGCAGGTATTCTGGCCCTGATCCTCCTTTAAGATATCGGCCTGAACAGTTCCCCTCACATTCTTCAGCACCCAGGTGCGTATATCGCTGCACTCCTGCTGCGTGGGAGGTCTTCCATTCTTTTTCTTAAACATTTCGACCTGCTGATCCATGGCTGTATTGAAGAACATTGCAGTCATAATGGGTGCAGGACCATTGATCGTCATGGAAACACTGGTATTTTCAGAACACAGGTCGAATCCTGCATAGAGCTTTTTCATATCGTCAAGCGTGCATATGCTCACCCCGCTCTCACCGATCTTTCCGAAAACATCAGGTTCTTCTGCCGGATCTTCACCGTAGAGGGTTACACTGTCAAACGCAGTGCTCAGCCTTTTCGCATCATCATTCCTGCTGAGGAAATGAAAGCGCCTGTTCGTACGCTCAGGTCCGCCTTCGCCGGCAAACTGCCTTTTAGGATCTTCCCAGCCCCTTTTGAATGGAAATACCCCTGCTGTGTAGGGGAATGCGCCCGGCACATTCTCCTTCCTGAGCCAGGTATATACATCGCCCTTGCCCGTGAATGCAGGAAGTGCAATTTTAGGAATGGCTAGACCCGAAAGAGACTCGATGCTCAACGGAACATTGATCTTCTTGCCTCTGACCATATAGGTGAATGTCTTGCCCTGATATCGTTTCTGATCCTTATCCCAGTTATCCACCAGCGAAAGATCTTCCTTTGACAGGCTGCTCTTCAGTTCTGAAAGCTTGGCCCTGAAAACGGCCGCCGTACTTTCATCGCTGATTTCACTGACAATCTCTTTAAGTGTATAGATCTTGTCTATACGCCTGCATGCCTCATTCGTATGATCATGATACGCTTTCAGGGCAGATGCGATGTCCCGGAGATAGTACTCCCTTTCCGCAGGAATGATCCCATGATAGGGTTTATGGTCTTCTTCTCTCTCAAGATCCGGCATCTTCCAATCCGCCAGACCTTTGCTTACAAGCTGTTCCATAAGATGAAGAAATGCCCTGTTGGTGCCCGGATCATTGAAGTGATTTGCAACGGTTCCAAAAACAGGTATCTGTTCAGGGTCTGCATCGAATAGCCCATGGTTGCGCATGTACTGCTTTCTTACCTGTTTGAGGGCATCGAGCGCCTTCTCATTCTCGAACTTGTTTATAACCACCATATCGGCGAAATCGAGCATATCGATCTTTTCCAGCTGAGAGGGTGCACCGTAATCGGATGTCATGACATAAATAGAAAAATCACTGATGTGCGATACCGCTGCATCGCCCTGACCTATCCCGCTCGTTTCGATGACAATGAGGTCAAAACCGGCAGCCTTCATGACATCGATGGCATCATGGATTGCCTCTGAGAGTTCATCTCGGGAACGCCTGGTGGCCATGGACCTCATGTATACCCGCTCATTGCTGATATGATTCATCCTGATACGGTCTCCGAGCAGGGCCCCTCCGCTCTTGGTACGGGAAGGGTCTACCGAAATGACGGCAACGCTTTTGTCATGGTAGTGATTCACAAACCGCCCTATGAATTCATCGACAAGAGAACTTTTGCCTGCACCGCCTGTGCCTGTAATGCCCACAACAGGAACCGGGGAGGAAATCTTGCGCAGATCGGACCGGATCTTCTCGAAATCCTGATCAATACCTGCCATGGTTTTTTCAGCAAAATTGATCAGATGCCCAAGGATCACCGGGTCTTTCTGCCTGATCCTGGAATAATCGTGATCTATCGCGGGAAACTGGACCTCACTGGCAACGGTCATCATATAGTCTATCATGCCCTTGAGCCCCATTTGTTTTCCATCCTCCGGAGAGAATATCTTTGCCACACCGTATTCTTCCAGTTCCCTGATCTCTTCGGGCACGATTACGCCGCCGCCTCCGCCAAAGACCTTGACATATCCGCATCCTTTCTTATTCAGAAGATCTATCAGGTATTTGAAGAATTCCATGTGACCGCCCTGATATGAACTCAGGGCAACGCCGTGTGCACCTTCCTGCACGGCAGCACTGACTATCTCATTCACGCTCCTGTTGTGCCCCAGGTGTATAACCTCTGCTCCAGCGTCCTGAAGAATCCTCCTCATGATATTTATCGAGGCATCATGTCCATCGAAAAGCGACGTTGCAGTAACAAACCTGATGGTCTCTCTTGTCTTGTGCTTTTTAGTCATGAATCAAAACCTTTCTTCTTTTTCAATATATTATAAATGTAAGATAATGCCTTACAAAATTAATAGAGAAAATTCAAATAAATTCAGAATCCATGCATGCATCTGTTCATTATCATTGCAGCATTGGCATAAACAGGGAAATAAAGCAATTATGCCCATATTTCCCAGCTTTCTTTCGGTTATTAACTTTCATGCGGGGCAATCACGAATTGATCTCGTCAATACCCTCTATGATATTTTCTTTTATGACATGCAGTACTTCCATATGATTCAGCGGAATATCTCCAAGAGCAGACCGGATCTCCTTTGTATCCAGTATGTATTCTCTGCTGTTTTTCTTGTGCCTGTAGAGTATATCTATATCCGGATTACCTATGATCAGGGCGGTCAAGGTTCCCGGGATATCGCCGATAGGCTGCCTGTCAATATGAGAATGCTGAAAACTGGCATAAATCCTCGTTCCTGTACCCACTTCCGATTCAATGCAAAAGTCTCCGCCGGCGCTCAATGCCGCCTGTTTAAACATGGGAAGCCCCAGACCTACCCGGCGCACCTTTTTGGTGGTATAGAAAGGATCCATGGCCCTTTCTATAGTCTCTTCGTCCATGCCGCTGCCGTTGTCCTTTATCTCAAGGGACAGCCTATCCTTTTCAATATCCTCTATCAGGGTGATCTCAATAAGAGAGGCGTTTGCACGCGATGAGTTCTCTGCAATATCAAGAATATGCAATGCCAGTTCAATCATGATTCACTCCAATACATATCTTCCATCCTTGTTTTGAAGAGCCAGCCTTATCTCGGAGAAGCTCGGCTCCTTCAGGTTCATCCTGATGCATGTCTTTCCAAGGTCTTCGATGAAATGAGCGTCTGATGAGGTAATGAATGTATACTTTTCGAGTTCCGGGAACTTGTGGCGCGCTTCTGCAAGAGAAAGCCTTGCAGATATCTCCAGGGCGTCAAAAGGCACATGTGCAGGGACAAACCCAAGCTGTGAAAGCACACTGAAACTCGGCCTGTCAATATGGGCGGCCACTGCAAGACCTCCATACTCATGTACCCGTTCCACCAGATCCTCAAGGGAGATCTCTGTAGCACCGATAAGAAGGCGTTCATTGAATCCCTCAACCTCACCGATCTCGTTGACAATCACCTGCATTCCGAATGCCTTCTCGTTGTTGAGGCCGTTCAAGTGTTCGTATACATATGCCTGGAGTGTATCAAGTTGTTCGACACGTTCAAAAAACGCAAGAACATGCACTTCCTCTCTTGTGGTTACTTCCATACCCGGTATCACGCTTAGAGATGTATTCTCGGCCGCCCTGGCAACGTAGCGAACATTCTCGGCTGTATTATGGTCACACACAGCAATTATATCCATGTTCTGCAAGGTGGCTTCTTCAACAATGGCGCTTGGATGCATATCCAAATCACCACAGGGGGAAAGACAGGTGTGTACATGAAGATTACACGTATATAATCTGGTCATTACCTCGTTTCTTACAAATACATTGCCCAGAGATAATTATTGGGCATGATGCATCAGGTGATAGATCTTCCCAACCAGTTCGAACTCGGGAAGATCGCTGACAATAATGGGTATGCCTTCTTTCTGTGCCTTTTCAAGGGTATCCTTGTCAGGGCTGGCACCCTGTACAATAATGATGCCGGCATGCTCTTTTAACGAGGCCACAGCGACAATATTGAGGTGAACCTGTCTTGTTACCCAGACATCACCCTTTTTGCTGTTTCCCATGACATCGCTTAACAGGTCTCCTGCATAGCCTCCGTTAATCTCGTTACCGAGTTTCTCCCAGCAGCATTTACATTTCAAACCCAGTTCTTTGATAATTGCATCCAGTGTCATCTCTCACATCATCCTTGTACGATTATTTTCCATTCAGGTAGATAGTGCTTCTCAGATACGTCCCCTCATGGGGCACTGAAGATATCTCGAATTCATCGGAATGATTTTTGATATTTGCCAGCCCCATACCGGCTCCGAAACCCATTTCACGGATGGAATCGTCAGCAGTGGAATAGCCTTCCTGCTGTGCAAGCTCGAGATCTTCTATGCCCGCGCCGATATCGTTTGCTTCAATCGTAACAGAGTTCGGCTCCACATAGTATCTGATCGTGCCCTGTTCCGCATAGGAGATGATATTGACTTCTGCTTCAAATGTGACAACAGCAACTTTTCTTATGATACTCTCAGGGATACCCTTTTCCTTCAGCTTTTTCTTCATCTCTGAAGATACTATCCCCGCATCGACAAAATCTCTTCCCTGAATCTGGTATATCCCTTCGAGATACTCCTCACTGGGCACGTTGCTTGTCCTCAACAAAGACCTCACGGATACAACCCGTCAGACCCTCCCGATACAACCTCCCGCACGCCTCGAACATGATAAACTGTGTCCATAGTATGGGTATGCCGAGTTCTTTTGCTATTTCTATGAATTTATCAGTAAGAGCCTTGCCGCGGCAGACAATAATAGCTGCGATATCAAGGGCATATGCAGTTCTTACTGCTTGAGGATTTGACAGGCCGGTAATCAGCAGGCAGCCGGAACGGGCAAATGCAAGGACATCACTCATAAGATCCGCGCCGAAAGCAGTGGTGATCTCCAGATCCAGTTTATTATCGCCCACAACAACCTTTGCATCCAGGAGATCCTTAATCTGTTCAAGGGTCACTATTTCCACTCCACTAGAAGATAGGCAGTGGTTAGCACACGCCATGATATGTGTCAATAACTTACGCGGAACATTACTAATAACAAATTCAGAGCATGCCTTATATTATGTCCTCTTATCAAAGTGGTATTCGGCACGATATCAGTGAATATATAATGGGTTAACCTGTGTCCCGGATTAACTCGGCATTGATATACGCAGGATGCCATGCCCTTAACAAGGGCATGGCATCCTGATGTTGTTAAAGAATCTGTTGCTTAATCGTTATCAGTCCTTGCTCATCTGTTTCACATAGCACATGAAGTATGCGAGACCGACAAATACGGCACCGCCCACGATATTACCCAGGGTTACCGGGATC
>JAFGTK010000154.1 GCA_016934135.1 Deltaproteobacteria bacterium
AGCCCCAGTCCCAGCGCTTCTTCATTTGTACCTTCAGGAATTCCATATGCATCAACAAACAGGAATTTATCCAACATACCTGAATCCTCAACATCAAAGAATGTCTCGGAATCCAGTTCTTTCCCATAAAAAAGAATATACTCAGCCAGATCATAGGATAATCCATCGCCAAGACCGGCCAGATCACTTACAAGACAGGGCAGCTCGATTTTTGTCAACTGGGTTAAAAGCAGTTCCTCTACTACGTCTTTCAGGAAAAACTCCTGCTCGAACTGCACCTGGGCAGAATCTGAAAGATCCAGTATGACCCGTATACTTCCATCTTCGCCTTCATCCTCAATCGCAAGATAACAACTCACAGCAAGATCATTGTCACTGGTAGTTATAAGGCTCTGCCCATAGAGAGAACATGCCGAAAGATAGACATCTTTTATGATCAGAGAGATATGAAGTTCTGAGCGCGGATATGATTCATTGTTTTCAGCCCTAAGCGAAGTGATTACCACATCCGTTGTGGATGGATCGCTGTCTCCATAACTGATCTCGTTTATGACACCCGATCCCTGCCCTGCAATATTACTGATTGCTTTCTGAAACATCTCATCCAGCATCTCTGCCAGGGACTCTCGCAGATCAGAAAGGACATCATTTCCAACAAGGAGCCCAATGCTGTTTTTTATGAACCGATCATCATACTCATGTTCAAAGGACCTCAGTACAATCTTTTCTTTACTTGCAAGTCCGCTTATATGGATGACCTGCACAAGAACGTTCTGATAGAGATGCTCCTGTGATATCTTAAACTCGGCAATATAGAAGTCCTCGTCCCTGCCTGCCCTGACCTGGTATACCCCCCCGTCTGACAGGAGAACCCTGTCGACATTGGCTGGATTGCCGTCTATACGGACTCCGAGGGTCCTTGTTCCGGGCTCCACATAATCTCCATCACTGAGCATGACTCTGCTTCCATCTTCATTCAGCAAATAGAGTTCAATCCCATAGGCTTCGGAATAACCAACAGCACCCACTGATGCTCCCGGATCGTAAAGTGATTCTGCACCGATAAGACCCACATCAGAATCACTGCTTCCTGAACATGCTGCCAGCACCAACAGCGGCAATACCAAGAACCACAGCCTCAGCCCTTGATTTCTCATGAACTTTTTCTCCTTTTACCTGAATATAACCGGAAAAGACCGCATTATCCAGATCGCATGTATATAGGAGCGAACAATTATTCTTTTCCTGCACTTGTCTAATAATGAATTGTCATTACTATATGGCTTCACTTCTATCATCCTCATACAACAATAGCAATATCTATTCCTTCAGCATGCCTGAAAGGCATCAGGCATGCTAAGCTGAAGACAACATTTTAATTTCTGATAAGATACAACCCTAACCTGCACATGTCTTTCATTCATTCCCTAATAAACTATCCGGCCTCATACCTTAAATTATGACTTCACATGGTAAATATTTGCCCACATATCGAAAAGGTTTTCCTCTTATGGCATGATCCAGAGTATTTCAGATTGAATCAAAACAGCCTCTTTGTGAAAAAAGGATGTTGATTTCTCCTTTTGAATGCTCCAAAATCACTCGAGGCATTATTCTGAGATTTATTTTGACATACACAGCTAGAACGATATAATGGCCCGGATTTTGCAAAATCTATTAAATAATTATACTAGGATTATATGGCCTTTTACCAAGACAGGGGGATTCTTAATGAAAAAGATCACAGTACTATCACTTATTATACTTATACTATACGGCTGCGGGAACGACAGTCTTCTTGAAGGTTTTGCTGACAATTCAGGCCTTGAGGTGACATTAGAAGAAGCAGCCAAAGCACTTGACGATGGAAATTACCAGGGGGTTGTTACTGCACTTTCTGCCTACTACACAACAACTGCAATCAACCCCGAAGTTGCCCGGCTTCTGGCATCAGGATACATGGGACTGGCAGGTATAGATGTGACCAATCTTATCGCCTATTCTTATGATGACCCCTACTCCATAAGCCCTGATCCATTTGATATGGTGGAAGCAACATTGTCTCTCATTGAAGCCTCGCTGGATGATGAGGGAGATATTGCATGCAATGCACAGTTCTGGATGGTCCTCATCTTTGAGGACGATGCACCATATGCTGTATTCATTGACGGCCACTGCATTGGAGAGCTTATCGACAACCTCAACGATGCAAAAAGGATTTTCGACAAACTTCAGAATGCAGGGCTGGCCAACTATGACGATTATGTACAGCACGGCATTGCATCCGCCGTTCACTATGTCTTGTTTATGGGCAATGCAGCTGCTGAGGCAATGAACCCATATTTCCCAGGTCAACCAAGATATGAAGCCGGATATGTGCCTGCACCGATCAATAGAGATGGCTATCAATTCTACAAATACAACGCTAACCCTACTGCATACATCTGGACCAATATTACAGATCATACTTTCAATGAAGAGATCGATGACGAAGGTCTGACGCCGTATCAGAGAGACTTGATCGATGTAAATAATGCAGTAAATGCAATCGGCCAGAAAATTATACAAAACAACCTGCAACCGAAAAATAACAGCCTGCAAAATCAACTGGACGACTTCCTTCGTGAAGTTCTCATGACAGATGAAGAAGATATTACAACTTCTACGATAATCTCTGCAGCAACCACCACAGGCATTTTAGAGTATATTAGTTTAATGAGTTCACAAGGGGTATAACTATAATGAATATCAAGAATATTTTTCTTATCGCTTTTCTTTTAACAGTTTTTCTGCCTGCAGGCCTTTCTGCCAAGGAATATTCATTTATATATAAAGGAATCAGGCCAATGGGTATGGGAGGGGCCTTTGTGGCTGTCTCCAATGATGCCAATGCGCTTTTCTACAATCCTGCAGGCCTGGCAGATATCTCTGAAAGCCGGACATCCCTATTAAATCTTGGAGCAGAAGTCGGAAAAAGTGCGTACAGCCTTTTCAGAGAGGCACGCACCGTTGATTTTGATAATGAACTCGAAACAGCCGAGTTCTTGAGGGACAATATCGGAGAATACTGCCATACCAGTGTGACCTTTCTTCCCTATTATGAAAGACCAAATTTCGCCTTTGCCCTTATCGGTACAGGCTCAATAAACTTCCAGGCAAGAAACAGGCAGTACCCTAAACTGGTTGCAGACGCAGTGGGCGATGCAGGGGCAGGAGCAGGATATGGACACGCATTTTTTGATGACAGCCTTCTTGTCGGTGCGAGCGTGAAATTCATCACACGCAAAAGCCTTGATCAGGAGTATACCGTTCTTGACATTGTAACCGATGATTTTAAAGACATGCTCGATGACGATACTGTTGACGGAAGCGGAGGGCTTATCGACCTGGGGATAATCTATGTTCTCAGGGATTTTCAGGTAGGGGAAAAGGACGTTGACTTCAGATTCGGCATCAGCGCAAGCAATCTGGGTAAAAATGATATGGGAGATGCAAGAAATATCGACGATCATATAGATCTTGGATTTGCAACAAATATAGGCAAACTTACCTTTGCACTGGATTATGTTGATATAACAAACCAGTTGGGGGAAGATAAGGATATTACCAAACGAATCCGCATAGGTGCTGAATACGCTGTAAAACCATACCT
>JAFGTK010000155.1 GCA_016934135.1 Deltaproteobacteria bacterium
AAAAGATCTATGATGAGCTGTTTGGAGAATTCAAGAAGATCTACTCGAAGAACAGGCGGATATATGCAAGGCTGAACAGGTGAATAAGAGCAGGGTATAAGGTTTAAGGTAAAAGGTATACGGTACAAGGAAAGAATGAGAGGACAGAAATGGATGTGAAATGCAAAATCAGGGCTTTGTCAGTACATGCCGGAAGAGCAATAACAAGATCCGCAATGAAGGCACTCAAGAAGATCCCGTTCATAAAGAAACGCATTGAAAAGGAATATGCAGGGATTATGGGCGGGCTTGAAAGCACGCTTAAGCCCTACAGAAATAATTATACAACCTTTGCCGCACTTCCTGAACAGGGCATAAGCAGGGAAGAGATCATATCCGAAATGGAGAAGCTTCGGACCGTGGAAGAGAAAAAATGGAGAGACGGCTATGTCTCGGGCGCGGTTTACCACGGCGATCAGGGCCATATCGACTTTCTCAATACCGTATATGCCATCAACTCACAGAGCAATCCTCTGCACAGCGATATCTGGCCATCCACGACAAAGTTCGAATCCGAGATCGTTTCCATGACTGCGCGCATGCTTGGCTCACTAAGCGCTGAAGATCCGCAGGAGATATGCGGGACAGTCTCATCCGGCGGGACAGAGAGCATCCTGCTGGCCATGAAAACCTACCGGGACAGGGCGCACGAAGAATTCAGAATCACAAGACCCGAGATCATAGCCCCGATAACCGCCCATGCGGCCTTTGACAAGGCGGCTCAGTATTTCGGGATAAGACTCGTCCATATCCCGGTGGATTCGAACTTCCGGGCAGATGTAAAGGCAGCGGAAAAGGCCGTCACAAAAAACACCATTGCCATTGTCGGGTCTGCACCAAGCTTCCCCCACGGCGCAGTAGACCCCATAGAGGAACTCTCCGAACTTGCCCGCAGCCGGGGCATCGGATTCCACACAGATGCCTGCCTGGGCGGCTTCATCCTGCCGTGGGCGAAAAGTCTGGGCTATGATGTCCCGGCATTCGATTTCTCACTGCCAGGTGTCACCTCTATCTCGGCAGATACCCACAAATACGGGTATGCAGCCAAGGGCACCTCGGTGATCCTGTACCGCGGAAAAGACCTGCGCCGCTATCAGTACTTTACCACAACCGACTGGCCGGGAGGACTCTACTTCTCCCCGACCTTTGCAGGGAGCAGGCCCGGCGCACTGAGTGCAGCGTGCTGGGCAGCCATGGTATCAATGGGAGAAAAGGGATACCTGGACGCTGCAAAGCGTATATTCAAAACCGCACAGACCATAAAGGAGGGGATAAGACAGATACCCGAGCTCAAGATCTTCGGAGACCCGCTGTGGGTTATAGCCTTCGGCTCCGACACACTGAACATATACAGGGTCATGGATTACATGACCGGAAAGAACTGGGGGCTCAACGGCCTTCACAAACCATCTTGCGTCCATATCTGCGTTACGCTCCGCCACACGCAAAAGGGTGTTGCAAAGAGGTTTATCAAAGACCTGCAATCTGCAGTGGAACACGTAAAGGCCCACCCCGATGAAAAGGGCTCCATGGCCCCTGTATACGGCATGGCCGCAACCATGCCGGACAGGAGCATTGTAGGTGATATGCTCAAACAGTATATCGACCTGCTCTACAAGGTGTAACTGTTTTCAGGGATATTTTCAGGCTGGAAGAGAAAGGAGGTCCTGCAATGGAAAACCTGGAGATCAAGGCCGCCCCTGCGCCGTGGGCGCTCATGGGGTCAGGATACATTATCCTTCTGAAGATGTCCGGGGATTTCGTTGAAACAGAAGGCTTTGTCCCGGAATCTCTCAAAGGATCGTTTGCCGGTGGCTTCGGCACTGTAATGTATGTAGACTACACCTATTCCGACGCAGGTCCGTACCAGGAAATCCTGTTCATACCCGGCATGTTCTCCTTTACAACAGGAAGGTACTTCTCCATTACAAGGATCTTTGTCTCAACGATGGAAAGCGTTGTAAACGGTCAGAACAACTGGGGTATACCCAAAGAGGTCGCACAGTTCGAGTATGAAAGACCTGGCAGGTCCGTAGAGCGTATCCGTATCATCAAGGACGGTTCAGCAGCTGCAGAACTTACCTTCCGTTCATACAATCTTCGCCTGCCGGTAACCACCAGTCTTGTGCCTCCGGCATGGCGCACACTCGCCCATCACCATGAAGGAAAAACATACCTTACAACACCCATGGCACGGGGCAGCATTTCACCCGCACGTCTTGTAAACTGCAACATCAAAAGATCATTATTCCCGGATTTTACCAAGGGCAGGATCATATCCGCTTTCAAGGTGCCCCGCTTCTACATGGTCTTTCCCAAGGCACGGATTATCTAAGCCGGAAATGCAGGAGAATATGGGGAAAACACAACAAGGTGGCATCTTTCTTATGTACAATTACCTTAAATGATTATGAGGAGGTTATCAGGATGGAAATCCCCATTTATCAGATCGACGCCTTTGCAGGCAGGGTCTTCGAGGGAAATCCCGCAGCAGTGTGCCCTCTGGAAGCGTGGCTGGATGATGCGACAATGCAGTCCATAGCCCGGGAAAACAACCTGTCCGAAACCGCTTTTTTCGTAAGAAAAGAAGATGGTTATCAGATACGCTGGTTCACGCCTGAAGCTGAGGTCGACCTGTGCGGCCATGCAACCCTGGCAAGCGCGTTTGTCATCTTCGCGCACATCGACCCTTCGTGTGTTCGTGTAACCTTCGACTCCAGAAGCGGTCCTTTGATCGTCGAAAAAAAGACGGACAGACTGTGCATGAACTTCCCGTCCCAGCCCCCTGCCCCGTGCCCTGCACCGGACGACCTCGTAAAAGGACTGGGTAAAACCCCGTCAAGCGTTCTGAAGAGCGAGGATTATTTTGCTGTTTATGATACAGAGAAAGATATCAAAGGCCTGAAACCCAGGATGGACCTTCTGAAGAATCTTGATCTGCGAGGCGTAATTGTTACTGCGCCGGGCAGCGATGCGGACTTTGTATCGCGTTTCTTCGCCCCGGCTCTCGGCATTGACGAAGACCCAGTGACCGGCTCTGCCCACAGCGCGCTGACACCCTACTGGTCAAACAGGCTGAACAAAAAGAGCCTCCACGCATATCAGGTATCAAGCCGGGGAGGTGAACTCTTCTGCGAAGATCTGGGAGACAGGGTCGTGATTTCCGGGACAGCCGTGCAATACATGCATGGCACGATTTTTCTACAGGAGGAACCATGAAGATATCCGGGCTCAGTATTTATCGATTAATGATTCTTTTTGTTTTAGCTGCTGCAACCATCGTGGGCGGATGTACAAAGATTCTCGACCGCCGCTTTGCCGATACCATAATGCCGATGGAAGGGGAGATCAGCATACATGGACTGAAAACCCCGGTAACCATCCGGCGCAATGACATGGGGAT
>JAFGTK010000156.1 GCA_016934135.1 Deltaproteobacteria bacterium
AAAGAAAGAAATCAGATTATAAAGCGTTATAAATAAAGAAGTCCAAAGCTGAACAGGTCAAGACATCGGCAACACTTTCATGGCCGATTGGTCGGTGTTGCCTGTCCTGGAAGCGGCCTAAGGTCATATGTCCATAGATCTTCTGTTGGCTGATGCCGCTGTTGTATCCCCTCAGGAAACCTTTTTGCCTGCCACAAGGCTGCCTGTAAATGTTGCGATACTCAGGTTGTCTTCATCACCGCCGGCCAAGATCATGCCCTCTGATAAGCCGAATTTCATCTGACGCGGCTTCAGGTTGGCCACGACAATCACACTTTGACCTATAAGTGCACTTACATCGGGATAGGCCTTGCTGATTCCTGCAAATATCTGACGAAGGCGGCCTTCTCCAAGGTCTACCATGAGCCTGAGCAGTTTGTCGGAGTCTTTGACGGCTTCTGCCTCCCGGATTATCCCTACACGAAGATCCAGTCTTGCGAAATCATCGATGGTGGCCTCGGGTTTTTTCATTTCAGCAGTCTTTTCTACATGGGGCTTTTTCGCTTTTTCCGGCGTTCCCTTGGATTCGAGCGTTTTCTCGATCTTTGCCCATGAATCGCGCAGGGTAACCGTCCGGTTGAACACCGGATGATCCATGGATGAGTCTTTCGAGTCCGCACAGAAGTAGCCGAGCCGTTCGAACTGGAAGGTTTCACCGGGCTTAGCTTCTTTGATGGACGGCTCCATCCGGCATGAGACAATGGTTTTAAGGGAGTCAGGGTTCAGATAAGCCTTGAAGTCGCGGTCTTCCTTTTCACCGACAGGATTGGGAACGGTAAAGAGTCTGTCATACAGCCGGACCTCTGCCTCGATCGAGTGGGGTGCGCTGACCCAGTGAACGGTTCCCTTTACCTTGCGGCCGTCAGGGGAATCGCCTCCGCGTGTAGAGGGGTCGTATGTGCAGTGCAGTTCGATGACTTTACCGGTCATCTCGTCCTTTACAAAGCTGGTGCACGTGACAAAGTATGCACCGCGGAGCCTTACTTCCGCACCCGGTGAGAGACGGAAGAACTTCTTGGGAGGATCTTCCATGAAATCATCCTGTTCAATGTAGAGGGTCCGGCTGAAAGGCACTGAACGTGATCCCATTTCAGGATTGCCCGGATGATTCTGGATCAGGAATTCTTCCGCCGCCTCGGCCGGATAATTATCGATTACCACCTTCAGCGGGTTGAGTACCGCCATTCTCCGATGCGCCTTCATATTTAGGTCTTCCCGGATGCAGTGTTCAAGAAGTGCGATATCCACCATGCTGTCATTCTTGGCGACGCCTATCCTGTCGCAGAAGTCTCTGATGGCCTCCGGTGTGTATCCTCTTCTCCTCAGACCCGAGATGGTCGGCATCCGCGGGTCATCCCACGAGATCACGAGCCCTTCCTGTACAAGCTCTAAAAGCTTGCGTTTGCTCATGACCGTATAGGTGAGATTGAGCCTGGCAAACTCGATCTGCCTGGATCGGAAGATGTCCAGTTCATCAAGTGACCAGTCGTACAGCGGCCGGTGGTCTTCGAATTCCAGGGTGCAGATGGAGTGTGTGATGCCTTCAAGTGAATCGGATATCGGGTGGGTGAAATCGTACATGGGATAGATGCACCACTTGTTGCCTGTCCTGTGGTGCACAGCCCTCAGTATCCGGTAAAGTACCGGGTCGCGCATGTTGATGTTCGGGGACTTCATATCGATCTTTGCCCTCAGTACCCGGGATCCGTCCGGGAATTCACCGGCCCTCATTTTCTTGAACAGGTCGAGGTTTTCATCCACAGGCCGGTTTCTGTATGGGCTGTCCTTGCCTGGTTCGGTCAGTGTCCCGCGATACTGCCGGATCTCTTCCGGGCTCAGGTCGCACACATAGGCCTTGCCTTTCCTGATCAGCGCCACGGCAAATTCATAGAGCTTCTCGAAGTAGTCAGAGGCATAGTAGAGCCTGTCTCCCCAGTCAAACCCGAGCCATCTCACATCTTCAAAGATGGAATCGATGTATTCCTGGTCTTCTTTGCTGGGGTTTGTGTCATCGAACCTCAGGTTGCACAATCCGCCTTCATTTTCTGCGGCAATACCGAAGTTCAGACAGATGGATTTTGCATGGCCGATATGAAGGTACCCATTCGGCTCAGGAGGAAACCTGGTATGCACCCTTGCGCCGTGTTTATTGTTCTTCCTGTCCTGCGCAATGATCGTTCGGATGAAATCCAGTGGCGTTGAGGCTTCTTTCCCGTCAGTCTCCGGTGTTGGTTCTTTGGAATCTTCATGTTCTTTCATTTCCTGTCCCTCGGTTCTACAGCGTGTGCTGTACGGTGTAGTTTATGTCTGCTCTATAGCACAGGCTGAGATGATTTAAAATCATGTAAGCATAGGGCAGTCTTTTTGTATCGGCTGCAGTGCCGGCCTATGCTTAAATTCTTAACGGGATGGTTGTTACGGTGAAAAACTTAGTTCCGGGAAGGGCTTACGGCCGGGGATTATTTCCAGTCGAAGTGTTTTTCAAAGGGGCATCCTCTATGTGTTCCAAGGATGCCCCTGTTGAATGTTTCTTGTTAACCTACTACGAATTTGAGGAATGGGTTTGCGTAGAGCAGGATAAGTTCGATAACCAGTGCATAAATGGCCAGAGACTCTATCATTGCAAGGCCGAGAATGAGAGCTGTCAGGATCTTTCCCGATGCCTCAGGGTTGCGTGCGATACCATCACAGGCACCCTGTACGCCGTGGCCCTGGCCGATGCCGGTTCCTATTGCAGCAATACCCATGCCTATGCCTGTTGCAACAGCGACCCAGCAGAAGAACTGGATGGCCTCGGGGCTTGCAGTACCTTCAGCTGCAAATACAACGGACGCCCCCGCGAGAACGAATAATGTTGAGAAACCAAACAAACTGAAAAACCTCTTCATATAATCCTCCTAAATTTTTAATTTCTTTTATTATTGCGAAAAAGCTGGTGAGCTCCGCATTTCTCACCAGCTTTTTTTATTTTATTACATCATATCAACAATAAGTAAGAACAAATTCATTGCCAGAACGTTATCTTACAGCAATGTGGTTTTCTAATGGGCCTCTTCCATTGCACCGCTGATATACATCATTGCGAGCAGGGTAAAAACAAATGCCTGAAGAATTGATGTGAATATCATGAGAACAAGCATTGGTATGGGCATGAGAAACGGTACGAGGAAGAGCAGTACTATGAGTACGAGATCTTCGCCGAATATGTTGCCGAACAGCCTCATGGTCAGAGAGAGCGGTCTTGCCAGATGACCGATGAGCTCAACAGGGATCATGAGCGGTGCCATCCACCATACCGGGCCCATGAATTGCTTTATGTATTTGACACCATGGATCCTTACTCCCACGATATGCGTCAGAAGAAATACCACAAGGGCCATGGACAGGTTGGTGTTGAGGTTTGCCGTGGGTGAATAGAAGCCGGGGATGATGCCCCCGAGATTGCACACAAGGATAAACAGGGCAATCGTTGCCATAAGAGGGAAGAACCTCATCCCGTTTTCTCCCATGGTATCCACCAGGAGATTCTTCAATCCGCCGATAACAACCTCAAGAAAGTTCTGAAGCCTGCCAGGGACCATTTTCAGATTTCTTGCCACCAGCAGCGACATGAGGATGAGTATAATCATAAAGAACCATGTGTGGGTAACCTGCTGCATATGGTTTCCATCAACGAGATGAAAGTGGTGATGAAAAAAGTTGTTAAGGGGTATGGTAATAAAATCCAGAACCAGAAAACCGTGATCCATATCAGTCTCCTCCTGCAAATATGTAGATGAAACATGCGTAACTCGTTATCCCAAGCATGATAACCGACAGCCCGAGCAATAATCCGATAATATCCACCTTCATATAGACTATGAGTGCGAAAATGGTTGCCCCTGTTGTCGCCAGCCTGAGTATGTAGCGCCTTGCCATGAATGATTTGCCTTGTCTTGCAGTAAGCGAGATAGCCGCCTTTGCGTGACTGTAGAGCCACTGGTAGTTGAGCATGCAGACGAGCCCGCCCAGCAGGACACCCATGGCAAATTTCTGTTCAAAAAGAAAAAAGCTGAGTATGCATAGTGCCGACCATATGACCAGCGAAATAACTTCTATGCGTTTTTGTATCGGATCTTTAGTTATCGGATCCATCGGATTTTCCTTCGCTGAAGAATCTCATGTAGGTCTTGTACATAATCCTGAATCCTGCAAGTATCCCCCCGAAGATGAACAGGAGCGTGAATATGGGCTCCGTATCAAACCTGGTGTCGAGATACAGGCCGGCGATAAGGCCGAGTACTATCGCAATCACCATGGCAAAGCCCATGGTGCTCAGATCAGCTACCGTAAGATACATCTTTTTCTTTTCTTTGTCGTTCATGCAATCCCTTCAGTGCTTATACAGAATAAGCATCATCATATTACTGAATAGTGATTCATAATGCAAGTGTGTTTTTTTATAGGGATCTTTACGGAGATATCCGGGATTATAAGGTGTAATAATTTGAATTAAAAAGATAAACCATGCTGTATTCCACAATAAATAACCCTTCTTTTTCTGTGCAGACAGAGTCATATTCAGCCCTGGTAAAATCCGGGCATAATAATTTCAAGGATAGACAAGCTCCTGGATTTATTGTACATGACGGATGATTATGAAAGACAACGGTATAGTTTTCAGCCTTTTGATCCTGACTGTTATTTTTACGATAGTACCCGGCATGATCCCTCAACCCTCAGACACACCACATCAATATGAATCTTCATTGAAATACACATATACCCCATCCATACCTGATGAATTCCTTGAGATTCAGGATGCAGGTGAAAGAAAGCAGTATCTGCTGACCATTCTCCTGCCGCTTGTCCTGAAGGCGAATAAAGAGATCGAATCAGAACGCAGATTGGTAATGCGTATCAAGAGGACCTGGTTGTGGTTATCGAAAAAGGAAAAGCGTCTTCTTGGGAAGCTTGCAAAGAAATATAAGGTGGATACCGGCGATTATGATGCCATGGTCGAAGAACTGCTGATGAAGGTGGATGTGCTTCCGCCCTCGCTCGTTCTTGCCCAGGCAGCCATAGAATCGGGGTGGGGGACATCGAGGTTTGCGGTTGACGGGAACAATCTGTTCGGGCTGCGCACGCTTTCAGGAGAAGGGATGGTCCCCAGGCAGCAGGATGAAGGCAGGGTCTTCAAGGTCTCGCAATTTGACGATCTCCAGTCAAGCATCGATTACTATCTTTGGAATATCAATACTCATCCGAAATATGAAGAACTGCGGCAAATAAGATCCGGCAGTCCTTACCCGTATGACCCCTTGTTGCTCGCTTACGGATTGCGGCATTACTCGGAAATGGGGGATGAATATGTGGAAAGGTTGATCAGCCTTATCGAGTATAACCGCCTGCAGGATTATGATGCCGTCGGGCTGGAATGAGGTAGTATTGATCATGAAAGGGATAATAAGAATAATCTGTCTGGCTTGTGTATTAGCAGCCCTGGGAGCGCCGGTCCATGCTTATGTGACAGTGCTGCTGTACCATAAGTTCGATGAGGCGGATTCCCCTTCCACATCGACCCCGACTGAGATGTTCAGGCAGCAGATGGATTATCTGAAGGTGGAAGGCTACCAGGTGATATCCATGGACTGTCTTTTCGAGTGCATCTCAGGGAAAAAGCCGCTGCCTGAAAAGGCCGTGGTTATAACGATAGATGACGGATATCTTTCCGAATATACCCAAGCAGTACCTGTACTGAAAGAACACGGCTTCCCTTTTTGTATCTTTGTCTTCACCCGCGCTGTGGGATCCCGTAATTACATGACCTGGGATCAGCTTCATGAGGTTCTGTCATCGGGCGGGGATGTGGGGAGTCATACGCACACCCATCCCCGGCTTACAGATGTCCCGCCCGGCGAGATCGAAAAGGAATGTATGGTATCCAAAAGGATCCTGGAAGAAAAACTGGGGATCGAGGCAAAATGGTTTGCCTATCCCTTCGGCGAATACGATGATGCGGTACGCTCTGCCGGTATAAAGGCAGGCTACAGGCTTCTGCTGACTTCTGATCCGGGCAGTGTGGGTCCGCAGACCAAGTGCGATCTCGTTCCCCGGCAGGCCATTGTTGGACATAACATGAATATGAAGCGGTTCAGGGAAAAGCTCGAGCAGCCGCCCCTCGCTGTTGCCGGGAGGTCTCCGGAGCGCGGCAGGCTGGAAAGCAGGGAGCTCAAGGAGATCTCAATAACCATTGCGGATCCCGGCAGCTATCATCCAGGGCAGGTACAGATGTTTCTCTCGGAAAAGGGCAGGCTCGATACGCACTTTGATCCTGTAAAGGGAACGCTGGTCTGCAAAGAAACCATTGCGCTTACCAGAAAGGTGAACAGGATCATTACGACAGCCCGGCGAAAATCAGACAACCTCTTTGCCATGGATTCATATATGATCGTATTGCCTGAATAGTTCATCCAAGTTAGGGCTTGAATCAGACCATTAAATGTGACTAGATCCTGAACATGATACCATTGGACAGTAAAGACAAGGCAATCCTTGCCCTGGCCCAGGGAGATCTGCCCATTCAGAAAAGGCCGTTTGATGCATGGGCATCCCAGCTGGGCATGGATGTTCATGAACTGCTTGAACGCCTGGACAGGCTCAGGGACAAAGGGATAATCAGGGACATAAAGGCCGTACTCCGGCATCAGAGTGCAGGGTTTTCCCGCGGCGCCATGGTGGCATGGGCTGTTCCGGAGGGTATGGTGGACGAGATCGGTAGCCGGATTGCAGACAACACCCTTGTCACGCACTGTTATGAAAGGCCTGCATTCAGCCCATATAATATTTTTTCCATGATTCACGGCCGCAGCCAGGCAGAGGTGGAAGGTGTTATCGCTGAGATCGCTTCTGCCACGGGCATTAATGATTACCAGGTCTTCTGGAGCGTGAAGGAATTGAAAAAGACTTCCAGGAAATATTTCTGAGAAGGGGTATGGCAAGTGAAGAATTCTGATATGTTTGACAAAGCAAAGCAGTTTATCCCCGGCGGGGTCAATTCCCCGGTGAGGGCATTCAAAAAAGTCGGGGGTACTCCGCGATTCATCGACAGGGCACAGGGCGCCTATCTTTACGACGTAGAGGGAAACGCATATATCGATCATGTACTCTCCTGGGGGCCGATGATCCTCGGGCATGGCAGTCAAGCGGTTGTCGATGCAGTGAGCAGGCAGGCGAAGCAGGGTATGAGTTACGGGGCCCCGACCGAGGCCGAGGTCCTTATGGCGGAACTGATCTGCTCGGCTGTTTCATCCATTGACAGGGTGAGGTTTGTGAATTCGGGTACAGAAGCGACCATGAGCGCGATCAGGCTTGCCAGGGCATTTACCGGCAGGGAACTCGTGGTCAAGTTCGAGGGCTGCTACCACGGTCATGTCGACTCTCTGCTTGTAAAGGCAGGTTCAGGGGCGCTGACCTTCGGTCTTCCGGACACATCAGGGGTCCCTGATGCGATTGCAGCCACAACAGCCGTGATTACGTATAATGATATCAATGGATTCGAAAGATTCATGAATGAACACGGTCAGAAGGTTGCAGCGGTTATCGTCGAACCTGTTGCCGGGAATATGGGTGTGGTTCTTCCCATACCGGGTTTTCTGGAAAGGCTGCGGGAACTGACCGAATCGAACGGATCGCTGCTTGTCTTCGATGAGGTGATAACGGGCTTCAGATTCTGTTTCGGCGGGTACCAGGATCTTATCGGGATCAGCCCTGACCTCACCTGTCTCGGCAAGATAATAGGCGGGGGCATGCCGGTCGGTGCATTCGGCGGCAGGGATGATATCATGAAAATGCTCGCGCCCGACGGGCCGGTGTATCAGGCAGGCACGCTTTCGGGAAATCC
The DNA here is from genome assembly GCA_016934135.1 of Deltaproteobacteria bacterium. GTDB lineage: Bacteria > Desulfobacterota > Desulfomonilia > UBA1062 > UBA1062 > DSAD01. The sequence continues at coordinate 7,922 of JAFGTK010000156.1, forward strand.
GCTGGCAATGGCTGCAGGCCTTGCCACATTGAGAAAGCTCAAGGAACTCTCCCCCTATGGGAATCTTGAAAAATCAATGGATCAGCTCATGGAATCGTTCAGGAACAGCGCAAAAAGGGCAGGTATCCCTTTCAGTGTCAATAAAACGGGATCCATGGCAGGGAT
>JAFGTK010000017.1 GCA_016934135.1 Deltaproteobacteria bacterium
AGTTCGTGTGTTATGAAGGGCTACTACAAGATGCCGGAAGATACAGCCAAGGCTGTTGACAAAGACGGATGGCTTCATACAGGAGACTTGGGAACCCTGGATGAAAACGGCAATTTCAAGGTAACAGGCAGGATCAAGGAAATGATAATTCGCGGCGGGGAAAACATCTATCCGCGGGAGATCGAAGAATTTCTGCACAAGAATTCCAAAATCAGCGATGTCTATGTGGTGGGTGTTCCGGACAAGAAATACGGCGAACAGCTCCTTGCAATGGTCATCCTGAATCAGGGAGAAAAGGCAAGCGCTGAAGAACTCGTCGAATACTGCAAAGACAAGATTGCCCGGCACAAGATCCCGAGATACTGGGAATTTGTGAAAGAAGTTCCCATGACAGCAAGCGGCAAGGTGCAGAAATACAAGATCGTGGAACAGTACTCACTGAAATATGCTTCCTGATGAGTGATAAGTGAGAGATCACTGGTAATACTACAAAGGGGACAGATTTCAAAAAATCTGTCCCCTTAACTCTTTGCGAAATCAAAAATGGAAACTTATTAAACAATACCAGGGTCCCCGAACATGTGAATACCCCTGCAACCCCCTTGCTTATTTAATGTCGGAAACACGGTTGCGGCTAGTTATCCTTCCGATAAGTTCTTTGAGGTCCCCGACTATCTCGATGATTATATCCTTGATGTCCATTTCCATTATGTAAAAAGCAGGAACGAGCAACAGGGTTATCAGGGTCCCGAAAAGCACTCCGAATCCGAGGCTCAGGGCCATAGGAATAAGAAACCGTGCCTGGAGCGAGGTTTCAAAGATCATTGGAGCAAGCCCGAGAAAGGTTGTCAGCGACGTTAATATGATCGGCCTGAACCGGCGGATTCCAGCCTTCTGAACAGCCTGCACGAGATCCAATCCCTCTGCCTGCAGAGAATTGGCCTTATGAACCAGCACCAATGAATCATTGATCACCACACCGGATAGCGCAACAAGACCGAACATGCTTATAAGGCTCAGGGAATAACCGAAAAGGATATGCCCGATGAGAGCCCCTACAAAACCGAACGGGATGGCCAGCAGAACCACAATCGACTGTGAATAGCTGCGGAAGGGGATGGCAACCAGGCAGTACATGACAAGCAATGCAATCATAAAACCTGTCATGAGGCTGCTCATGGATTCCGTGCTCTGCTTGCGTTCACCGGCAAATTCAAAGGTAAGTCCAGGATACCGTTCCATAAGGGCAGGAATTTCCTCGGCGGCAAGTGTGTCCAACACCTTGTTCAGGTCTGTTTTGTCTGTCGCGATATCCGAAGTTACTGATATCGTGCGTTTCCCATTTGTCCTGGTGATAGAGGTATATGAGGTCCCTTTGCTGACCTTGGCAGCCCTTGAAAGTGGAATCTCCCCTCCTGCCGGGGTACGGATAATGAGTTCATCAATGGTCTGTTTGGAGATACGTTCATCCTCAGGAAGCCTTACCATGACCTTTACCGTATCTCGGCCCCGCTGTTGTTCAATGGCCTGGGCGCCATAGACTGCACTCCTCACCTGTCTGCCAATATCTGCAGGTGTGAGTCCCAGGCTCAGGCCTTCCGGCAGGATCGTGAAATCACGCTGTGGTTTTCCTATAGCAAACCCGTCATCGATGTCGATGACACCGTCATATCCGCCGAGTGTCTCTGCAAGACTGGCACCGGCAGTCTCAAGCACATCCATGTCCCGATGAGACAGTTTGATCTCGAGGGGTTTTCCGCGATGTGGTCCCACCTGTGCAGACTCAAAACGCAGGCTCTCCAATCCTGCTATGTCACCGGTTGCTCTGCGCCACCTGTCTGCAACCTCCTGAACGCTTACACTGCGTTCATCAGCAGTCTTGAGCAGCAGGATAAATCTCATATTATGTGCACCGTTGATCATGGTGATGAGGCCCCTGCTGAAGTCTTCTTCATTGCTGTTTTCAACAACATCTTCGGCAGCGTGTTCGATTATCCGCCTCACCCTATGGGTTTCCTCTATAGGGGCATCAAAGGGAAGAATGACCTCCACATTAACCCAGTCCGCATCAGCACTTGACATCAATGTGATCGGAATATGTCCTCCCTTTACATACCCAATGGCAATCAGGAGCACTGCGATACCAATGGCAAATGTATGCCAGCGGTTTTTTACACACCAGCCGACCATCGGAGAGTAAATCTTCTCGGCAAAACGAACGATCCCTTCAGCCATATATCGCTGAAAACGCATCACAGCATTTGTGCCGGAAGGGACACAGGCATTATTGGGGCGCACCAGGCCGAGGTGTGCCGGCAAAATGAAAAGGGACTCGAAAAGCGAAATCATGAGCACGAGGATAACCACAATGGGGATATTTCGCATGACCTTGCCCCAGTCTCCCTGGACAAAGAGCATGGGTCCGAACGCCGCAACAGTGGTCAGCACGGAGAACACCACGGGCATGGCCACCTCTCTGGCTCCCCTAATAGATGAAATTATGCAGTTGTCTCCGTGCAGACGGTGTTCATAGATATTTTCCCCCACCACGATGGCATCATCTACAACTATACCCAGTGTAACAATATAGGCAAACAATGAAATCATATTGATGCTCACATCAAAGCCGGGAAGAAACAGGAGTGACCCGAGAAACGAGATAGGGATGCCCATGGCTACCCAGAATGCCAGAGAAGGCTGAAGGAACAGACCGAGGAACAGCAATACAAGGACAAGACCGATGCCGCCGTTGCGCACGAGAAGGCTGACCCGGTCATTATATATCTCGGAACGGTCAGCGATTATCGTGGTAGAAACCCCTGGCGGAAGCTCACCTGCGATACGCTCCTGGTAGGCCCTTACATCATCGGCCACTTCCATTGGCGTCTGTCTGCCTACCCGGTAAACCTGAATCCTCACTGCAGGCCTGCCGTTGAAATAGGCAAACCATTCCACATCCTCGAATCCCTCGGTGATACTGGCGATATCACCAAGCTTGACAGCAGCACCCTCTGAAGTGCTCACAATCACTATGTCGGCAAATTCCCCGGCCCAGTCTCTCCGCTCCATTGTCCGGAGAAGCACCTTGCCTGCCTTTGTCTTAAGTTCTCCTGCAGGCAGCTCAATTGCTGTTCTGCGGATAATCGACGCCACATCATCAATCGTGAGACCGTAGCTTCTGAGAGTCTTCTGGGGGATCTCGATTCCGATCTCCAAAGGCCTGACATTAGATACATCGACCTTGGAGATAAAGTCATAGGTCAGAAGGTCCTCTCTGGCATTTTCCGCCAGTTCCTTCAGGGCATATTCATCCACATCGCCGTAAAAGATCAGCTGAAGGACCTCATGTTCGGTAGTCGGCACATCGACAACAGGATCCTCGGCATCATCAGGAAAGCTGGCTATTCTGTCAACGGCATTCTTTATATCGGAAGAGACCTTGGGTTTATCGGCATCATAATACAGCTCCGCACTCACCGTGGCAAGGCCTTCCCGTGCAACTGCAGTCACCTCTTTGATGCCGTCGATTCCGTCTATGGCCTCTTCAACGGCGAGTATGATTCCTTTCTCGACCTCCTCTGGAGAAGCCCCGGGATACGGTACGGTAATCGTAACCATATCAATCTCAAAATCCGGAAAGACCTCCTGCTTGATGCTCGTGGTGATCATTATAATGCCGCCCATAAGGAAGATAAACATGAGCAGATTTGCCGCAACATGGTTTTCGGCCATCCAGGCAATGGGTCCTTTATATTCGTACTTCATCCGTGTATCCTCATCAGCTTGAACGTGGCGTTCTGTTGTCTTTGTTTATTCGAAGTTCCATGCCGCTGACCGGGGAGGAGATTCGCGAGGTGATAACAAGATCTTTTTCAGAAAGCCCTCTGACAAGGATTCCATTTCTCTGCCGCCTGATCACTTCTATATTTCGTATATCAAGCCTGTTTTCACTGCCGAGCAGCCATACACGGTCTCCCTCCCGAAGCGCTTCAGGTAAAATAACATACACATCATCGACTGTTGTCCCTGCAATCTCCACATTGACATAGGCCCCGAGAAGCAGGGGAACCTTGCCGAACGGATCGGGCACACTGATCAGGAGCCGCGCCATGCGGCCTTTTTCATCAACATCTATAAGCAGGCTTTCAACCTCGCCTGCGTGGTTGTACATATCGGCCCCTTCACGCTGAATGATCCGGACTGAAGAACCGTTGCCGCCATGTATTCCTGGAACATCGATCCAGGCCAGTTCTTCCTGATTGAGTGATGCCTGTACACGGAACATATCGCTTCCTGCAAGGGTTGCAATGATCATCCCGGGAGATAGATACTGGCCGACATCTACATGCTCGCTTAAGATAACAGCATTGAACGGTGCCTTTATCACTGTCCTTTCCAGATTCAGCTCAGCCTTTGCGAGCGCACTCTCGGCCGCCAGTATCCCAGCCTCCGCATTTGCAAGCTGGGGCTTGCGCAGGGCCAGCTCACGGCCTGATTCGGTATACTCCACATCATCGGAAAGAAGATCCCACTCGAGCCTGGCCACCTCGGCCCTTCCCTGCTCTGTCTCAAGCTCAAGACGTGCCCTGGTCAGCGTGACTTTCTGTTGTTCCACTGCCAGCTCATAATCACGGGGATCTATACGAACAAGTGTTTCTCCCTGCTTCACGATCGACCCAGGTACAAGTTTCGGACTCTGCCAGACAACCACACCAGAGATCTGCGGCTGAAGCAATACCTCTTTCGAAGGGATGACCGTACCATTTGCCTCTATGATGATCTGCACGGACTGAGGGTACACTTCGACAAATTCGACAAGAGGGGCAGCAATGGAGACCGGCCTGCGTTTTGCCTCAGGCTTTGTCTTTATGAACCCCATGGCTATGGCCAATCCAATGCCTATGATAATGACAAATACAATGACTTTATAGAATGATCTCACGACATCTCTCCTGATTTCTCGCTTGTACCGCGCTGTCTGTCCCAGGTTCCCCCAAGGGACCGGCATAATTGTATACGATATGAAATAAGCTGATACCGGGCTGAAAGAAGTTCACGCTGGGTCTGCTGAAGAGCGTTCATGGCACTCAGCACCGCAAGGTAATCACCAAGCCCGTTGATATACGCCCTGCGCGCCTCACTCAATGTATCATGTGCCAGGCCGAGCTGCTCTTCAAGCCTTTCAACATATTCCTTCTGTCTCTCTTCCTGAACAAGCGCATCCTCCACTTCCGTTACTGCCTTAAGCACTACCTCACCATATGCTGACAGACGCTCTTCCACAACTGCCCTGCTTCTTTTGACCTCAAAGCTTTTGGCCTTACCGTCATAGATTGTTGCTGCAAGACTGCCTGTAATGCTCCATATCATCCGGTCAAACAGATCGGCAAAGCTCTCGGCACCATACCCCCTGGAGCCGCTGATGGATATTTTGGGAAACCGGTCTGAAACTGCTGATGCCACTCGCTGGTCAGCCGCTTCCACGCGCATTCGAGCTGCCTGGACATCAGGCCTTTTTCTGACAAGGTCAGCCGGTATTCCCACCGCCGGTCTCGGCCAGATCTCAGGCAGGGATTCGGGAATATTGTCAATTGCCGCTGCAGGAGGTCTGCCGAGCAATATGTTGAGCTGATGGGCAAGTAATGATATGCGCGCTTCAATAAGCGGGATCTGGGCACTGATCCCGGAGAGCTGCAGACGCTGCTGATACACGTCCAGGGCAGAAGCGAGCCCTCTTGAAAAGCGCAGTTCAACAAGGTCAAGCTGGGTAGAGCCGGCATCAAGCTGTCTGCGTGCAAGATCAAGCTGTGATTTCTGCTCAATGAGAGAAAACCACGTCTGTGCAACCTGTGCACTCATGCTCATGGCCATGGTATCGAGATCCATCCGTACAGCTTCAAGATCAATTCTTGCTGCCTTGTCAAGCGAACTGACGCGTCCCCAAAGGTCTACCTCGTAGGACGCTGCAAGCGAAATGCTGTGCTGACGGGTGTGCACAGGGTCTATTGTCGAAGTCTGGGCATTCGATACATATACGCGCGATCTTTTTGTTGACGCGTCAAGACCGATCTGCGGATACCTTCCCGAAGCAGCCTTGCCTGCTGAGGCCTCGGCCTGATCCAGCCTTGCCCAGGCCTGCTGGATGCTCAGGTTGGAGACAAGGACTTTTTCAATGAGGGAGTTGAGCTGCTTATCTTCAAAGGCCTTCCACCATGGATCCGCAAGTTCTGTCGTTCCCATCTCCTGAGTATACGAATCCGGTACATCGACCGGAGGGGCAATGTCAGTGCGTGCCTTGTAGAATGTGCAGGAAGCAAGCATTATGGCTGCAAGCACACCCACAAGAGTGATCATGTCATGCTTCATGGATCACTCCCTTTGTATGTTCTTTCTCATTGATTGCCCGAATGCCGCCAAGAGAAAATGCTGTTATGATACTTGTTACCAGTTCGATCTTCTCATCGCTGTCGAGAGAAAAGATGCGCTGACGGAAGCGCTGTGTGCTCGGCCCGTAAAACATGCACTGGCCTATTATGCTCGTGGCACAATAACCCAAATCTTCTTCGCAGCATTGCGGATCAAGGAGTTCGGTGAGAATTTCAGTAAGTGTTTTCTGAAGAGGCATGGCAAGCTCTCTATGAAGCCTTATCAGGGAGGGTGACGGATCGAGCAGTTCCCGCATAATAAGAGAATGGCGCCCTCCCACCATGGTCATCCGGTAGAGAAAGGATCGGATAAATGCACTGAGACGATCCTCGGGTACAGCATTTTCATCCAGCCCCATATCAGGAGGATATTCCCTGATTGCACCGGTAAAGAGTTCCCGATAGACCTCGAGATAGAGACCTTCCTTGTCTCGAAAATAATAGTTGACCAGAGAGATACCCACACCCGCCCTCCGGCAGATCTCTCGTATCGTTGCACCTTTGAAGCCGAACTCGCCGAACACCTCGGTTGCAGACTTAAGCAGCCGTTCTTTTACGGTTGATCCTTCAGAACCCATAGACCTTCCTTGAACAGTTGTTTTAAACGCTTGTTTAAAACAACTGTTCAATTCTGTCAAGGGCCTATCTGAACATTGATTTCATGACATGCCATGAACCAGTATTTGATCTCTTGGATATCAGTCGCCGCCAGTTATTTCCGGCATGCTTCTACTGGATGCGCATTCGCGCATCCAGGGCCATTACCCCTTCACCTTCAGTGAAAACTCTCACCGGGTTGATATCCAGCTCCTTGATCTGCGGAAAATGAGACAATGCATATGACACCCTGGCCACAAGATCTACAAAGGCATCGATATCTCCGCCAGGCCTGCCCCTTTGACCCCTGAGCACGGCATGGGATTTCAGTCGTTCAAGCCTGGCCCTTATATCCTGCTTACCTGCCGGGCACAACATGTTTGCAACATCTCTGAACACCTCGATATATATGCCGCCCATACCGAAAAACACGACCTGTCCGAACGAGGCATCGTTCTTTCCTCCCACGAACATGTCATACCCGTCAGGCACCATCTGCTGCAGACGTATCCCGTCAAAACGTGCATGCTCATTGAAGCTCATAAGGTTGTTGCGTATCACACTGAAATTATCTCTCACCCCCGCCTCATCCCTGATATCCAATACAACGCCGCCTGCATCGGATTTGTGGAGTGCATCAGGAGATACAACCTTCATGACGAGCGGATAGCCGAGGTTCTGAGCTGAATCCACTGCTTCATCTTCATTACCGGCTACCAGGGACCGTGCAACTGGTACGCCGAACATACCCAGAAAATCAAGGGCTTCTTCACCATAGTCACCTTTTTTGGCTTCAATCCATTTCTTTGCATCATCCGCCCTGATCCCGCCCGGCGTCTCCGGCATACTTGGCTGTTCGTTCTGTCTGGAGTAGAACCCCATCTGCACGTAAAGGGCATTGACCATCTCTTCCGGGCTGTCAAAGACCGGGAACTCAACAGATCTCTTTGTCTGCTGGATCATCCTGGACGGACCGAAAAGACAGACCCCGAAAGGCTTCCCGGCCGAAAGGATGGTACCCCAGGTCTCTTTTGACAGGTCAGTGAGAAACATCTTGCGGAACACGTCTTCTCCAGAGGGCATCTGCGGACGCTGGCTCACGATTACAGCCCCGTCGACCCTGGGAGAGTGCATGACTGAATAGATCACATGGGCAGCCAGTTTCGGGTCATAAATATCACCCATATCAAGCGGGTTCGAGAATTTGATGACCCCTGCATTACTGAACTGCTTGAGACCTGCATAGAAGTCCTCGCCCATATCTGCAAATTCAAACCCGGCATTCTCGCACAGATCGGCGGTAATGACAGAAAATCCGCCTGCAGGGCTCATCACCATGATGCGCTTTCCCCTCATAGGCGGCAGCTGAAAGGCCTTTGCAACAGCAATGAAATCCATAAAGTTGTGTATACGGATCACGCCTGCCTTTTCAAAGGCGGAATCGATAATATCCTCATCATTGCTGAGAGCAGCGGTATGGCTCATGGCAGCCTTTTTGCCCGCACTGGTGGTATTCGATTTATATACAACGATGGGCTTGTCTATCTTCCGGGCTGCCTCTATAAATTCTCTTCCCCTGTCCATGCTCTCCAGATAAAGACAGATGATCCTGGTATCGTTATCAGTTCCGAAGTACTCGAGAAAATCCACCTCGTCGAGATCAAGCTTGTTGCCTATGCTGGCAAACTTTGCCAGGCCCACATTCTCGTCGAGAAGAAAGTTGAGCATCATGAGAGAAACCCCTCCGCTCTGAGAGATAATCGACATATCCCCCCTCGGTGCCTTATGAAGAGGGACAAAGGGAAGGCACAGTCCATTGGCGGTATTCGCAACAGTGACTCCATTGGGCCCAACGAATTTCACCCCGAATCTTCTTGCATTTTCGAGAGTAAGATCTGAAAGCCTCTTGCCTTCTTCTCCAAATTCTGAAAATCCTCCGCTGGAGATCGCCATCCTTTTGATACCGAATCTTCCGCAGACCTCGACCATCTCCGGGACATACTTTGCCGGGACCAGGCAGAACGCCAGATCAGGGACCTCGGGAAGGTCTTCGATATTTTTGTACATCCGTATCCCGTCGACATGGACGTCATCGCTTGCTGGATTAACGCCGAAGATCCTTCCCCGGTATCCCCATCTCAGCAGATTCTCAAGCGTAATCCTGGGAATATTGTACTGCTTGGAAGAAAGACCGATGATCGCTATCGATTCTGGGTAAAAAAGCTTTTCCATTATTTCCTCCTCCGGAATCATTTCCATCTTACGTCTTGACGGCAATTCATGACCTCTATGAGGCAATTACAGAACAGATTTTCTTATATCCCGATACTTTTCACAAGCCTTATTCTTCGAGTGCTCAAGATCATTCATGCCTTGCGAGACCGACATGAACAGGTTTTACAGACAGGAGGGAAAAGGAGGGGAAGTCTGTTCCCCTCCCTGTTGTTCAATTACGATGCAAAGCTCTCCTCTGCGATCTCGAGGATGGACATGTCTTCATTCTTGATGGCAACCACTGCAGCATCCACCTCGGGCAGTACATTCTTGACAAAGAACCTGGCAGAATAGACCTTGCCGGAATAGAACGCTGCATCCTTGTTGTTCTTGATAAATCCGGCCAATGCAGCCTTGTCTGCAGTATCTACACCCTTATCCTTTGCCAGCGCATCAAGCTTTGACTGCGCCACACCCGCCTGCCAGAGAAGGAACCATGCAGACACAACCTTACCCATCATCATAAGGAACGGATAGGCATTGTTAATGGGCACGAGGAACTTGCCTTCCTTGCCGCACATTGCAAAATAAAGCCCCATCTCGCCAAGCTTGTTCACTGCATTCTGTACATCACCGGCAATGTCGGAAAGTCCGTTACCGTCTTTGTATCTTGCTATGGTGCTGTTCATCTCGCCAAGCAGGCCCATAAA
>JAFGTK010000157.1 GCA_016934135.1 Deltaproteobacteria bacterium
CACCGGCTGGAGACATCCGGTGCATGGCATTACCATAAGAAAGTAGAGATGATTATCGGCAAGACCGAACTCGATGAGAATGCCGAGTTCAGACTTCTGTCTGCCGGTATGAAACGGAGGGTATTTCTGGCAAGGGCTCTGGTGAACGAACCGGACATTCTGCTGCTGGATGAACCTACAAACCATATGGATATCACCTCCATACTCTGGCTTGAAGATTTTCTGATGAAGTATGAACACACGATCATGTTTGTGTCTCATGACCGGTCTTTTCTTGGAAAACTCTCCACGCGTATTGTGGAGATCGACCGGGGCAGGCTTTTATCCTTTTCCTGTGACTACGATACCTATCTGGAGCGAAGACAGGCAATGCTTGAGATCGAAGAGAAGAACAGGCAGGATTTCGACAAGAAACTCGCTAAAGAGGAGGTCTGGATCAGGCGCGGTGTCCAGGCGCGCCGCACCAGAAACGAAGGCAGGGTCAGGGCATTGATGCAGCTGAGACAGGAAAGGGCTCTCAGGCGCGACCAGACAGGCTCTGCCCGGCTGGTGATACAGGAAGCCCAGCGAAGCGGCAGGCTTGTTGCCGATGCCGATAGCATTAGCTTTGCTTATGGAGATAACAGGATTATCGAGTCGTTTTCCACCACGATTATTCGCGGCGACAAGGTCGGTATAATCGGGCCAAACGGTTCGGGAAAGACCACACTGATCAAACTTCTGCTCGGTCAGCTGAAACCTCAGCATGGCAGCATACGCATTGGAAGCAGGGTTCAGATAGCCTATTTCGATCAGCTCAGGGTGCAGCTCGATGAAAACGCTACTCTCAAGGAGAATATAGCAGGGGCCAACGACCATGTCCTCTTAAGCAGCGGACCCAGGCATATTTTCGGGTATTTACAGGATTTCCTGTTCTCCCGCGAGCAGATCATGTCGCCTGTAAGAACACTGTCCGGGGGAGAGCGCAATCGTTTGCTTCTGGCAAAACTTTTTTCCGCGCCGTCAAATGTTCTGGTTCTGGATGAGCCGACAAACGATCTTGATGCCGAGACCCTGGAGATACTTGAAAACCGCCTCATGGAGTATTCGGGAACAGTACTCATGGTAAGTCATGACCGGTCCTTTCTTAACAATGTTGCTACCTCTACCATAGTTTTTGAAGGGCAGGGGCATCTTGCCGAGTATGTAGGAGGTTACGACGACTGGCTCCGGCAAAGACCGGATAAGGCTTTTTCGAGCCCCGATGCATCAAGATGCGATAATAACAGAAAACAAAGACCGCCCAGGGAAAAGACCAGGCTCTCATATAAAGAGTCGCGGGATCTGGAAGAGCTTCCGGAGCGGATCGAAACAATGGAACAGGCCAGGTCAATACTTTCGACTACCCTGGGTGATCCGGAATTTCATGTGAACAATGATGCAAAGACGGTCATAGAGACAAATGAAAGACTGGAAGCGCTCGAAAAGGAACTTGAAGCAGCCTATCAGCGCTGGGATGAACTCGAGAAACTGGCTGAAAGATATAATAATCTAAAATGACGCTCTCTTTCTCATGGGGTAAATATGGTTGATATGAATATCTTCTACGATGATGGAGCCGCGCTTCATGATGGCGTTCTTGATCTTTTCGAGAGACCGCACCTGGATCTGTCTTACCCGTTCCCTGGTAACTCCTATCTTCGATGAAATATCCTTGAGCGTAGCCGGAGGGTCTAGCAGAAAACGGCTTTCTATGATGAAAACTTCCCTGTCTGTAAGGATAGGAGGGTCGGACCGTAAAAGCTTTCTCAGAAAAGATCCCCGTTCTTTGTAGGTATAGAGCTCATTCTGATCAGGTCCGTCATAATAAAGGCTGTCAAGCATGGTTTCTTCAGTATCGGTATCATAGGATACATTGCAGTCCAGGGAGACGAGATTGTTTGAATCTGCAAGGCTTCCTGTATGAACCTGATAGCTCTTGTTGATATGATTTTTAATATATGCCTTGACCCACCAGATTGCATAGGAAATGAACCTCACCCCTACATCCGGATCATAACGGGTAAGTGCCTTTACAAGCCCGAGATTGGCATTCTGGATGATCTCTGAGGGATCGTCGACAAGATGAAAATATCGCTGAGCTATCTTCCGGGCAAATCTCATGTTGGACAGGATGATCCTGTGGCCTGCTTTTTCGTCTCCCTGAAGGTATCTTCGTGCCAGATCGAGTTCTTCTTCGGCGGTAAGCACCTTATAATACATCAGATCTTTAGTAAAAAACCCTATATCAGAATAGTATGATTTTGACTCCATATCTTCTCCCCGGCCGGTTAACCAGAAGTACGCGTTGATCTGTCAAGTTATCGAATGAATGCTGTTTGCACCAAGCTGCGGGTAATCGGACCTTATATAAAATGGCGTTGTTGATATGTTTCATCACCTTCTTCTATTGCCAGATCAATGCCATAATGAAATTGAATCCTGAATGTCCAGTAACGTGTTGAATAGGTTCGGCAACTGGGCGCCATTTTTTATTCTGATAAAGTTTCAGAAGAAGAAATGAGTCGGATAAACGACTTATGGACGATATAGCGACCGCTGAGGCAATTTTAAGGTTAAGAATATGAGAGCAGGTGCACAGGTTCAGGGAAAACTATTTTTCAAGGCAAGAGAGTCATTGAGAAAAGATAGGTATGAAATTCAGCCTGTCCTTGATTTTATTACCAACACCATTATCATTATAATAAGATTTATTTGCCCCCCTCTTTGGGCCCCATTTGAAAGGTGTTTTTTTTCAGAAAAAAATAAAAAGTTATTTTTTTCTGGCTTTCTGCGCAGAATCAGCTATAAGCGCCTTACATAAAACTCTTGGCACCACCTTCAAAGGTATCCATTACTGAAAAACCTTTGTGTGTCTGCGGGATGTTGAAGAAAAAACAAAGGGGAATCAGTATGGAGCAATTCATGAACCTGGGGCTTTCCAAGACCATGCTCAAGACTCTGGCCAGAAAAGGTTTTGAAACAGCTACTCCCATCCAGAGTTCGGTCATTCCTTTTCTTCTGAATGATGAAAATGATCTGGTGGCCCAGGCCGAAACAGGCACAGGCAAGACAGCGGCATTCGGAATTCCTATTATTGAATCGCTGGATCCGCGGGACAAGGAAGTAGGGGCCCTGATACTGGTTCCTACAAGAGAACTGGCACTTCAGGTGGCCGGTGAAATCGAGTCGCTTACAGGGAGCAGAAGCCTTCAGGTCCTGCCTGTTTATGGCGGACAGGCATTCGGCCCTCAATTTAAAGGACTGAAGCAGGGAGCGGATATCGTAGTCGGGACGCCGGGACGTATTCTCGACCATCTCAGACGCGGTTCGCTCTGCCTTGAGCACCTCTCATACCTGGTGCTGGACGAAGCCGACCAGATGCTGGATATGGGATTTATTGAAGATATCAAGACAATACTTTCTCATGCTCCGCAGGAACGCAGAACATTGCTCTTCTCTGCCACCATGCCCGCTGCAGTGATCACCATTGCGCGAAAGCATATGCGTGGATACAAAACAATTGCCATGAACACCAGGCCACAGGCTGTGCAGCTTACAGAACAGATCTATTTCGAGGTGCGCGACCAGGACAAGTTCGAAGCCCTGTGCCGTGTTATCGATATGGAGCCGGAATTCTTCGGCCTTGTTTTCTGCCGTACCAGAATCGATACTGCCGAGATTGCTTCACGGCTGATTCACAGAGGATATGCTGCCGACGGGATTCACGGTGATATCAGCCAGATTGATCGTGAGAAGATCATGCGCGGCTTCCGGGAAAAGAGGATCACAATCCTTGTGGCCACGGATGTCGCAGCACGAGGTCTTGATATAAGCAACCTCACACATGTGATCAACTATGACATGCCTCAGGATACGGACGCATATATACACCGCATAGGTAGGACAGGCAGGGCCGGAAAGAAGGGGATTGCCATAAGCTTTGTCACTTCAAAGGAGCGCCGCTTCCTTGAGACTGTCAAACGTACTGCCGGGGCATCGATGCGCAGAGGGCATATCCCCGGCGTGGGCGAGGTCATTGCAGCCAAGCGTGCCAGGATAAGAGTCAATATCGAACAGGCTGTTACGGATGAAAAGACAGGTCTCTATGCCGATCTTGCAGCAGAACTGCTTGAGAAAGGCAATGCAGACAAGGTTCTGGCAGCGTGTATGCGCCTTGCCTTTGCCGATGAACTTGATACTTCTTCCTATGGTGAAATCAGGCAGATCAATCCGGTTGAAAGCAAGTCCCGGACAAAGCTTTTCATCGCACGGGGGCGCAAACACGGGATTACCCCGCCAAAGCTGGTAAAACTTATCAAGGGACAGACCGGGGTCAGCGAGCATCTCATTACCGACATCAAGATTTTCGATGATTTCAGTTATCTCAGTGTCCCCTTTGCCGAAGCAGCCATTATTCAGAAGAAATTTCAGCATAAGAGAGGACGGCCGATCGTGGGCAAGGCGAATTCCGAGAAGGGGCAACCACCTCACAGGAAATCGGGCCAGGGAAAGGACCGCAAGATCTCGGGCATGAACAAGACAAACCAGGGCAGAAGGGCTGCAGGCTGAAGCCCTTAGGGTTCGTTGTATAATGTAAATCCGCATTTTGTGCTAGAGAAGGAATAAAACCTGTGGGAGCGGCTTCATCCGCGATTCTATTTCTACCGGTTGAGGAGTAATCTCGGCTGAAGCCGCTCCCACAGAACAAGGCCGTATACATATATTATTCACTATTACTCATGCATTGCAGATTGTTCTTGACAGGAATCGTATTGTGCTTTAGGGCTGAGAAATCTGTGATAAGGAAAATATCCGACTTGAACATTGAACATTGGAAAACACTTCTGGCCGCACCCTGTAAATACAATATTTCAGCGAGGATCGACCCTGTTTACAGAAATTCACATACAGAGTCTTTCGTTTTGCCAAACGGAAGAAATCTGAAACACGAGGTAAATAATGGCAACAGGAACAGTTAAATGGTTCGACGAGAAAAAGGGATTCGGGTTCATTACAGCAGACAGTGGAGAAGATGTTTTTGTTCATCATTCATCAATCAATGAAATGGGGTTCAGAAAACTTGAAGAGGGTCAGCGGGTAAGCTTTGACACGGTTCAGGGACAGAAAGGGCCTCAGGCTTCAAATGTAAGTAAAGTCTGAAAACCTACAGTGGCGGGCCTGCCGGTCCGCCACTGACCCAGTTTTTCTATCCATTCTGTCTGAGTTGTTCATCTCAAGTATCTTATTGAAATCTTTCATTCCCTTTTTATGTGCAAAATAGTGTATGAATCCTGTCATGCTCATGGAGATTGAAGGAATAGGAAAGGTCGCTGTCGAGAGAAGCATACGTGCCAGACGTATGCGTATCACGGTGAAACCGGGCCTGATACGGGTGTCCGTACCCAGAGGAATACCCCTGGAAACGGGCAGGGCCTTCGCCATGACCCACGTGCCGTGGATATGCAGGCAAACCTCCAGGATTGAAAGCAGAACACAGGTCCATAAAGAACTGCTGGCGGATCTGCCCCCCATCACGGACAGGGAAAAGGCCTCGCAGATGATCATTTCGCGGTGCCGGGAACTTGCCTGTGAAACCGGGCTTGGCTTTTCGCGCATCACCATCAGAGATCAGAAGACAATCTGGGGCAGCTGCAGTTCCAGGAACAGCATCAGTCTGAACATCAATCTTGCAAGACTGCCTGAAAGGCTTATGGACTACGTTATAATGCATGAACTCGTTCATACGAAGATCAGAGGTCACGGGCACGATTTCTGGGATGAGCTGGAAAGGTATCTCCCTGATTCAAAGAGCCTGCGCCGGGAATTGAAGAAATACCTGCTCAGGCTGCTGTAGCTTTACCTGGATCAGCAGGCAGCCTTTTTCTTTGCAACACTCATGGTATGCCGCTTCTGTGAAGAAAGCTCGGCCTTGCGCAGCCTTATGGACTTGGGCGTCACCTCGACCATCTCGTCTTCCCTGATGAACTGCAGTGCCTTCTCCAGAGTCATAGGTGTGATCGGCGAAAGCATGACACTGTCGTCCTTGCCTGCAGCACGCATATTGGTGAGCTTTTTCATCTTGCAGGCATTCACGTCGATATCGTTCTCACGGCTGTGTTCGCCTATGATCATGCCTTCATATACCTCTTTGCCGGGGATAATGAACAGTGTGCCTCTGGGCTCGAGATTGAACAAGGCATATGGTACTGCAACACCTCTTCTGTCCGCAACAATGGAGCCGGTAAAACGGCTTGGAAATTCACCTCGGAAATCTTCATATCCCAGAAGATAGGAACTCATGATACCGCTTCCCTTGGTGTCGGTGAGAAACTCGTCGCGGTAGCCGATCAGTGCCCTTGACGGGATGCTGAATTCGGCCCTTACCCTTCCGCTGCCGTGGTTGACAAGGTTGATCATCCTGCCCTTGCGGATAGAGAGTTTCTGGGTGACTGTCCCCAGATAGTCTTCTCCGCAGTCGATAAAGAGATGTTCTATTGGTTCGAGCACTTTGCCTTCGGCGTAATTGTAGATAACCTCGGGCCTGCTTACACACATCTCGAATCCTTCACGCCTCATGGTCTCGATAAGGATCGCAAGCTGAAACTCGCCTCTGCCCTTGATGATAAAGCAGTCTTTCTCAGGGGGGATCTCCATCTTGATGGCCATATTGCGGAGGATTTCCTTTTTGAGCCGCTCATGGATCCTTGTGGACTGAACAAGGGTGCCTTCCCTGCCTGCAAGAGGGGAATTGTTGGCAGTAATGCGCATGGACACCGTGGGTTCGTCCACTGTTATCCGTCTCAACGCCTTGGGGGCATCCTGGGTGCAGATGGTATCTCCTATCATGACGTCTTCGATGCCTGAGAGCACTACAATATCACCGCTTTGTGCATTGTCGACCTCATGGAAGGTAATCCCCTGATAGGTCTGCAGCTTTGTGACCCTCAGGGGGAGATGGT
Organism: Deltaproteobacteria bacterium; assembly: GCA_016934135.1. GTDB lineage: Bacteria > Desulfobacterota > Desulfomonilia > UBA1062 > UBA1062 > DSAD01. Next base: position 6,981 of record JAFGTK010000157.1, read on the forward strand.
CTCCCTCGGCATCTATGCAGAGCAGAGATTCGTTTGAGGTCACCTGCCCATTGATGATTCTGCCGATGGCAAGCCTGCCGAGATAGTCGCTGTAGTCAAGATCCGATACAAGCATCTGGAAGGGTTCTGCAGGATCATATGAAGGGCCGGGTATCTCGGAAAGGATGGTATCGAACAGGATATGCAGGTTTTCGGTTTTCTGTTCGAGAGATTTCATGACGATCCCTTCGCGTCCTACGGCATACAAATAGGGAAAGTCGATCTGTTCGTCAGTGGCGTTCAGATCGATGAAGAGATCGTAAACCTCGCTTAAGACCTGATCCGGCCGGGCATCCTTGCGGTCGATCTTGTTGATGACAACAATGATCTTAAGGCCTGCTTCCAGGGCCTTTTTCAGAACGAAACGCGTCTGGGGAAGAGGGCCTTCAGAGGCATCAACCAGGAGTATGGCTCCATCTGCCATGGATAGTGCGCGTTCTACTTCACCGCCGAAGTCTGCATGGCCGGGGGTATCGATAATATTGATCTTGACGCCGTGCCAGTAAACAGAGCAGTTCTTTGCAGCAATGGTTATGCCCCGTTCCCTTTCCAGTTCCATGTTGTCCATAACCCTGGTCTCGACTTCCTGGCCTTCGCGGAATACCCCGCTCTGAGAAAACATTGCATCCACAAGCGTGGTTTTTCCATGGTCTACATGTGCGATTATAGCTATATTCCTGATGTTTTCGTTCCTGTGAAGCCTGTTCATAGTGGTCTTTTCTCCCTGATGCACGAGTGTCTGCGGTTCAGTGCACAGTGCCATATACCACTTGAGCATGCCATGGCAATATATTTCTGTGTTTGCAGTAGTTTTACAAGGGATAATCAGGGTTTCATGGTATGAATGCTCACTTCGCGCATCACGAAAAAGGAGAGTTTCAATGCAATACACCGTGTTTGATACCCCTGTTGTCAGGACGATCCTGCGCTGGTTTTCTCTGGCATACCTGAAAATTTTCAGATGGAAATACGAAGGCCGGGTTCCCGATCTGCCCAAATTCGTGATGATTGCCGCCCCTCACACATCGAACTGGGATTTTCCCATTACCATGTTTCTGGCCTTTGCCTTGAATATCAAGGTATACTGGATGGGAAAGGCATCTATTTTCAAGCGTCCGTTCGGCCCTGTCATGCGCTGGCTCGGAGGTATACCTGTCGACAGGAGCAGATCGAACAATATTGTGGATCAGACCGTAGAGGTTTTCAACAGCCATGAGAATCTGATCATAATTGTGCCGCCAGAGGGCACAAGAAATAAGGTCAGCTATTGGAAAACCGGGTTCTATCGGATCGCTCACGGCGCAAAGGTTCCCATTGTGCTGGGATTTGTTGATTATCGCAGAAAAGCAGGAGGAATAGGACCTGTGGTGATTCCTACCGGTAATATAGAGGCGGATATGTATCAGATCCAATCTTATTATGAAGGAGTTACCGGCAAATACCCGGAGAAATCTTCCATGGCGGCCATTGCCCCTGAAAAATGCAGAAAATCAGCCTGATCACCCGGGCGCTTTAAGTTGCTTCCGGTTCGTGTATCCGGCTGCAGAATAACTGGACAGGTCATATCACATGTCGGGATCTGTCCCGTGCAAATAACTTAATGCATTGTGAACTGCTGAGCTTTAAGAGGGATATTCACCTTCACGGTCGTGCCCTTGCCCTGTCTGCCGGAGATCTGAATATCACCTCCCCAGTCTGACACACGTTCCCTCATTCCGATGAGCCCGAATGCTTTCGGATTGATAACCTCGTTTCTCGGGATGCCTATGCCGTTATCCTTTACTGCCAGTGATATGCTGCCGTTAACCTTGCGCATCCGGACATCGACTTTTGTTGCCTTTGCATGACGGGTGATGTTTGTCAGTGTTTCCTGGAAGACCCTGAAGATGGTTGTAGAGAGATCCCTGTTTTTGATTGCCATGCCCGGATCAATCTTCAGAGAACATGAAATACCTGTGCGTTTTTCAAAATCCTGGGTCTGCCATTCTATCGCAGCTACAAGGCCGAG
>JAFGTK010000158.1 GCA_016934135.1 Deltaproteobacteria bacterium
AGTATATTGGCGATACGAAGAGATGAGACATCGGTCTTCAATCCCGGGGGGGAGGATGTCCTTTGCCAGGGAGATTCGATTATCGTTACAGGCCAGATAGGCAATATCCTCGATATCATCCCGTTGCTGAGAAAAAGAAAAGAACAGAACCCGCCGCCTGTTTAGAATGATCAGTATGCCCTCTCTGCAGTGAGGGCATAGCAAAAATAATCTTGAACCGCACCCTGCTGACAGGAAAATAAAACATTGTCTTGAGTGATACCGGAAAATATTGGTAGTATTATATGTTAACCCATTGATGGGCCGGAGAAAAGATTTTTGCCTTATGTACTTATGAGAATGGAGAAGAAAGAATGGAAGAAATATTATTAAAGATTGAAAATCTTGAGAATTATCACGATCAGGTATCGCCGGAGCTGATAAAGGAAAAGGACATAAAACTTGGTTTGCGAAATACGGATGGTACCGGTGTCGTTGTAGGGATTACCTCGAAAGGGCTTGTAGTGGGCTATGAGAAGGTGCCTGTTGAGGGAGGTAAGGGCTATATTGCCGAACCCTGTGAGGGAAGGCTTTTGTACTGCGGATATGATGTGATGAATCTTGCCGGTAAGATCCATGCAGAAGGCAGATTCGGATTCGACGAGGTGGCATACCTGCTGCTTACCGGTGAACTGCCAAATGAAAATGATCTCAACCGGTTTTCAGACGTACTTGCAAGAAGAAGGGCATTGACGAAACTTGAGCGTGGTATTCTCATGCAGGAGGCAGAGAACGAGAATCAGATGTTCGCACTTCATGCCGTGATTTCTCATTTGAGCCGGTGCGATCGGAGCCCAAAAACAACAGATCTCAGGAATGAAACGAACAGGTGTATCAATCTGATTGCAAAATTCCCGACCATTGTCGCGTATAATTACAACGTCATGAAATACAAACAGGGGTTAAATCTCAACATTATTAAACCCGACCCGGAACTCTCTACTGCAGAGAACTTTTTATACATGCTCAAGGGTAAAGTGCCGACCAAAGCAGAGGCCCTCCTGTTTGATCTCGCTTTGATACTGCATGCCGAACACGGCGGCGGAAACAACTCCACATTTACCGTAAGATCGGTTTCCTCAAGCGGAGCAAACACGTATATGGCTATCTGTTCTGGAATTGCCTCATTGAGCGGACATCTTCACGGCGGGGCAAATGAATCGGTGAGGAGCATGATGCAGACCATCAAAAGGAATGTCAGGAATTGGACTGACAAGGACGAGATAAGACGCTTTCTTGAAAAAATCCTCGACGGGCAGGCTCATGACAGAAAAGGCAAGATCTATGGCATAGGGCATGCCGTGTATACCCTGTCGGATCCCAGGGCAGTACTGCTCAAGACTAAGGCAGAAGAACTGGCCAGAATAAAAGGTGCCATGCCGGAATTCCGGCTGTATAATCTTGTTGCCGAGGTCGCACAGGAGATATTTACAGAACGCAAGAGTCTGACTGTTGCTGCAAACGTTGATTTCTACTCGGGATTTATCTATAAACTTATGGGAATCCCGGTGGAACTCTTTACCCCGATCTTTGCCATGGCCAGGGTGGTGGGCTGGGCTGCCCACAGGATTGAACAGATCATACAGAACAAGATCATGAGACCGGCATATGTAACCTCTCTTTCACAGGAGAATCTCTATATTCCCTTGAATGAGAGGGCAAGCAGGAGCTCAATAGACGAATAGCTGTTTTACTTGTATCTCCCGGTAAAAAGGGCAACAGAGATCTCTTCCCATATTATTATCAATAGTTGCCCTTTTCCAAAGTAGCATTATCTTCTTTATAGGACAGTTTGTCGGACAGAATTTTTACATAGAGCAGATAACACGTCCGGTTTATAAGGAATATGATGTATTGGGAGGTTTATATGGATCTTGATCCATTATTTAACCCGGGAAACATGGCAGTAATCGGTGTATCATCGAGCAATGACCGTCATCCCGCAAATGTTATCTTCTTCAAGAATCATCACCGCTATCCTCTTGATGTATATGCGGTAAATCCAAAAGGGGGGGTGCTTCACGGTGAGAAGATCTATACGCAGGTATCTGGAATACCCAAAAAGATCGATCTTGCCGTTATTGCTGTCCGTGCGGAAATGGTCCCTGATGTTATCGGCGATTGTGTTCGTTCCGGGGTAAAATCTGGTGTGGTAATCTCCGGGGGGTTTGCGGAGGTGGGAAACATTGATCTTCAGGATCGTATTGTTGCCCTGGCTCGTGAGGCTTCTTTTCCATTTATCGGGCCAAACTGCCTGGGTATATATGTACCCCGCCGGATTGACAGTTTTTTCCTGCCTATCGAACGGATGGTGAAACCCGAGCCCGGCAATGTGGCCTTAATAAGCCAGAGCGGGGGGATTCTGGTGGATCAGATGATAAAGTTTGCTGAAGAGAGGATTGGTCTGTCCAGGGCAGTAAGTATCGGGAACAAGGCAGTATTGAATGAGCTGGATCTGCTTGACTATTTTGCACAGGACCCGATGACACAGGTTCTGGCTTTTTATATCGAAGGCTTTGGCAAAGATGAAGGCAGGAAGTTCGTTCTTGATGCCCGTAAGTGTCCAAAACCGGTTATTGTACTTAAATCCGGCAAGAGCCCTGCAGGGAAGAAAGCCGTTTCCAGCCACACTGCTTCATTGGCCGGAGACTATCAGAGTTTTTCAGCGGCCCTTGCACAGCATGGTGTTGTTGAGGCGGATAACGAACTGGAGCTTGTCTCGTTCTGTGAATCTCTGGGCGCCTACCAGAAATCCATAGACGGCAGGATAGGGATTATTACCGGGAGCGGAGGTCATGGTGCCATAGCTGTTGATGCCTGTTGGAAAAGGGGTCTTGTTGTGCCGGCTGTTTCCATTTCTGTGCAGGATCAGATCAGGGATACTCTATCTGCAAGCATTGTGCATATCGCATCGATAAACAACCCTGTTGATCTTACAGGAAGCGGTGTTGACGAAGACTTTGTC
>JAFGTK010000018.1 GCA_016934135.1 Deltaproteobacteria bacterium
AGCATTACATTCAAGATGAAGGATGATCCCAGAACCACCCTGATAGGGCGCATCATCCGAAAGTTCAGCATAGACGAACTTCCGCAGCTCTACAATGTCCTCAGAGGGGAAATGTCCCTGGTGGGACCCAGACCTCCGCTGCCCGAAGAGGTAGACCAGTATTCGCTCAAGGACAGAAGACGTCTGGATATCACCCCCGGGCTGACCTGCATCTGGCAGGTAAGCGGAAGAGGAGACGTCCCCTTTCCTCAGCAGCTGGAGTATGACATCCTGTATATCGAGAGCCAGAGCGTCTGGATGGACATCAAACTTCTTTTCAAGACCGTTACCGCCGTGCTTTCCGGCAGGGGTGCATACTAGAGAATGATTGCCATTATCCTTGCTGACGGTGAATCATCAGAGATGAATGCGCTGACACAGGCATGTCCTGCACCTCTTATTCCCCTTGTCAACCGCCCCTTTATTCAGCATGTCGTGGAATATATCGTAGGCTGCGGGTTTCATGAACTGGATATCATACTCTATAACCACCCTGAGATGATAGAATCTCTTCTCGAAGACGGCACAAGATGGGGATGCCGTATCCGGTTCCACCTGCTCCGAAGTACCTCCCTTGTCGGCAGAACCATAAGGCTGATACATCGTAGAAGCCAGCAAGACCTCACCCTCCTGGCCGAGGCCGCGACACTGCCTGAAGTGAATTTATCACAATCAAAACCGGAATCCGAAGTACACCCTCCGGTCCTTTTCTGCACCGAGAGATGCATTAATGATTCATCCCCTGACTGGACAGGCTGGGCATGGCTTTCTAAGGAATGCATCTGCGATCTTCCGGATCGATGTGATAAAAAAGAGCTCGGAGATTCTCTTCTTGAACAGGCACGGGAAAACAACACCATTATAACTGTTACCAATTGCATGGATATCAACACCTATCAGGGGACACTCAATGCCCACAGGACTATGCTGGACAAGGATTTTCAGGGGCTTCTCTTTACCGGGAAAGAGGTGGAGGAAGGCATCTGGCTGTCCAGGAATGTGATCCTTCACCCCACGGCTAGAATCACCCCCCCTGTGTATATCGGGCGGAACTGTCGTATAGGAAAAGGCGTACAGCTCGGGCCTTATGCCTCCATCGGGAGGAACTGTGTCCTGGACGAGCATTCATCAGTTGAGAATGCAGTGGTCTTCCCAGACACATACGTTGGTGAATCCCTTGATCTCAACGATGTGATTGTGGATAAGAACCGTCTTATCAATGTCAGATTCGATTCCGAGGTACTCATAACTGATCCCTTCATCCTGAGCAGCATGAAGGACAGGCAGGTCAGAAAATGGCTTTCGGGTGTGTTCTCTCAGGTCTTTGCATGCGTTCTCCTCATGATTACACTGCCGTTCTTTCCGGTTATCGCCTGGCATGCCGGATCTCTGCGGTCAAACAGGTTCATGACGAGCAAAAAGGCAGTGAAACTGCCGGCTTCGAATGACCCTGCCATGTGGAATATATACGATCTTTTAAGTTTCCCTCCTTACGAAAAACATTTTGAGAACACTAACTTAAAAAAAGACCCCGGCAGGCAGATCCTCGAACATTTACTGCTCACGTTTCTTCCGGGACTGATCAATGTTGCAAGAGGCGATCTGCAGATCATAGGAGTGGCGCCGCGTACTCCGGAAGAGGTCTCCATGCTCGATGAAGAATGGAGAGAAGTATACCTCAAATCAAAGGCAGGTCTCATCACCGAGAGCATAATCAACTTCGGCTTTAACCCTTCACCTCATGAGCTGTACTCTGCAGAGATGCTTTACTCAAAAACCTTCAGAAGGCTGAGCGATCTGATCCTCATAGGGAAATACTTCCGGATGGTCTGGTCTGCCTTATTTAAAGAAAGGTCATACAGAATATGAAAAACAGCGCATCTTCACTCCCTGAAAGGAAAAAGACCAAACTGTTTGATCCCATAGGGACCATTGCCCGACACTGGATGGAGATTGCCGTTTTCGGCACTATTATCTTCATCCTCACAATCCCCTGTTCTTTGTTTATCAGCGAGCCTTTCTATACTGTCGAGGGCAGGATCATGGTGGCACCGGCCCTGAACACCTTTATTATTCGAAATGAAGAAACCCCGATCACAGGATATTACAATGCATATGTCCGTACACATGTAAACAGGATTCAGGACCTCGATATCGTTGAAAAGGCCATAGACAGACTCGATCCGGAATTCCGTTCCACCTTTGTTCCGGAGGATGTCTCTCTTTCTATCGCTGCATCGAATCTCCTGAGACGGCTGCAGATATTACATATGACAGGCACCCATCTCATTACACTGAAGCTCGATGATAAAAATCCATATGGGATGGCTGAACTCATCAACAACATCATTGAGATATACATGGAAAAGATCCAGAATGAAGGGGAAGGAAAAGACTACCGCAGGCTGATGTATCTCCAGAACGAAAAAGACAAGCTGGAGGAAGGGATCATTGCTCAGACAAGGCTCTCTCAGGAGATCGCCAAGGAAACAGGAACGTTCTCCTTCAAGACTGCAGACAACATATACAATACCCAGTTTGAATCGATCCAGGAAGAGTATATCCAGGCATACAGCGCCAGGGTAGAAAAAGAAACCATGCTCAATGCATATATACAGCAGAAAGAAGCCCTCACAAAAATCTCCATAGATCCATTGGTTGAAGAATTTCTCATGCAGAGCACATCGACCCAGCAGCTTTATGCCAGAACATACCAGGAATTGCAGGATCTCCATGCACTGCTTTCCACTTACACACTTGACAATCCGGACCGGGACAAGCTGGAAACAAGGATCCGAACCATTGAAGAGACGCTCCAGCAGCTCAAGGACAACGAGAAGATCAAGGCTGCATATATTATTTCCGAGAAAAGATCTCTTGGATTGGAAGAAAAGATCATCAGTGCCAGAGCAGAGTACACAGCCGCAAAAATGGCAGAAGATGAACTGCTTACTAAACGCGACGAGATACTGGCAAAACGTTCCATGATCTCACAGAAAATACTCAGCGGCAAACAGATAGATGAAAGACTCGAGCACATGAGAAATCTCCTTAACAAGATCGATGAGAGGATCAGCGATCTGACCCTGGAATCAAAATCATCCGGCCGGCTCCAGATCGAGAGTTATGCAAAAATACCCCAGAGACCTTCTGGCAGCAATTTCAAAAAGCTGTTTGTCCTGTTCTTCCTTCTCGCCTATGGCATTGTGGTAATGATATGCGTTGGCTTTGATATCTTTGACAAACGTATCCGTGACCGTAAGGATATCTTCCATGGTTTGGGTTCCCATCCGACATGGCCCATCTCGAATTACCGGTTTACTGGAAAGGGGATTGTACCGTTTTCCCGAGTTACCCTGGACGACTCATCAAACGTTGTTGCAAAAGCGATACAAAGCCTGTCAATAAGGATAGACAAGGAACGCAAGGAACACCATTCACAGTGTGCCCTGTTTACCGGGATCGACAACACATGCGGCACAACAGAGATACTGCTGAATACTGCATACGCATTCACAAAATTGTGCTCGAAGATCCTGGTGATCGATGCCCAGTTCGATCACCCATGCATAGAAACCATCACACGCACCGGCACTACAAAGTCCGGTCTCATCGACTTCCTTCACAACAAGGCAGACATCAAGGACTGTATTGTTCATGACTATGAGCGCTGTATCGATTACATCCTTCCCGGACATACCCCGTCACCAGGGGAACTTGCTTCCCTCGATCTTTCCACGTTCCCGCAGATGCTTGGCGAACTGAAAAAAGAATATTCCTTTATATTTATCGATGCATCGCCCATACTCTCAAGCGATATTACCGAATATCTTGCATTGCAGTCCGACATGGTAATTACCGTGATCCAGGGCGACAAATCACTGTATGAAGACCTTTATATGGCAGGGGATATCCTGTTCAGGCTTGAGATCCAGGCCATTGCAGCTGTATTGAACTGGGGTGCACCGAGGAATCTGAACAGCGGGCAGATACTCATATCCAGAATACTCTGGCCTGTTGAAAAATTGCTGGCAAAGATAATGAGAAAAGACCTGAAATATGTAAAGTACTTTTTGTAACCGAAAAAAATCATGATAAAATGCCTTCTCATCATACAGCAATGCAATCCCGAATGGGCATCCGTACCTCTAGTCGGTTATAATTTCTTTAATGGGATAAGCAAACGTACCGATGCCACACTGGTCACACATATAAGGAACAGACAGGCCCTTGAAAAGGTACGCTGTGATAGAAAGATTGTTTATATTCCGGAAAGCACAGCCCTTCAGAAGTATTATAAAATCATTTCTAAATTTATCCTGAAGGGCAATGTCAACTGGCCTGTTGCCCACGCACTCGGCTATCCTGTATTCGCAGAGTTTGATCACAGGGTATATGCTTTGTATAAAGAAAAGGTTTCTCAGGGGCACTATGATATCGTTCATTCACTGACCCCGATTCTTCCAAGATATCCGGCAAAGATCATTGATGCCTGCGCTGAAACACCGTTCATATTAGGGCCGGTAAACGGCGGCATCCCTTTTCCAGAGGCCTTCAAAAAGCAGGCGAGACAGGAATTTGCACAGTTCAACTTCCTGAGATTCTTTACACATATCATCCCGGGCTATGCCAGAACATATAGAAAGGCAACGAAAGTCCTGGCAGGATCGAGCTTTACAATGAATCTGCTTGAGAACATGTTCTGCCTAAAGCCTCCTCAGATAGAGCTGTTTTTTGAAAACGGCATATCGCGCAGTCATTTCAGAACCAGAGTCGCGTCCGGCTCATCAAAAGACTCTTTCAACATCCTCTTTGTCGGCCGCCTGGTCCCTTATAAGGGAGCAGACATGCTCATTGATGCATTCAGCCGCATAGACTCCAAGATCAGAGATGCACTGAAGCTTACTATAGTCGGCGACGGCCCTGAGATGGAAAACCTCAAGGCACAGGCACGCTCTCATAAGATGCTCGATCGCATCAATTTCACAGGATGGATCACGCATGAAGAAACAGCAGGATATTATGAGTCGTCGGATCTGTTCTGTTTCCCGTCAGTAAGAGAATTCGGAGGGGCAGTGGTGCTCGAAGCCATGGCATGCGGCCTGCCTTGTATTGTCGTAAACCACGGTGGAATAGGCGAATATGTAACAGACGAATGCGGATTCAAGATAAACCCGCTGTCAAAAGATCATCTAATTGCCGAGATGGCTGATAAAATAACAACCCTGTTCTCTGACAAAGAATTGTATAAACGTTTGTCCGGAAAATCCCTGGAACGGGCTCAGGATTTTGAGTGGGAAACAAAAGCGGAAAAGATCGCGGAAATATATGAACAGGTTCTGAAAGACAGGCAGAACATGGTCATGCTTACCAGATGAATGAAGTATAGGGTAAAACAATATAGGTTATTGCCATGAGTCCTTTTGTTCACATTGTCATGTTCGGATGGATACCGGTAGTAATCGGCCTGTTTTCAAGGCTCAAACCCAGGCATGCCGTTATTGCATCATTTCTTATTGCATGGCTGTTCCTGCCCAATGTCAGTTATCCTCTACCCGGATTCCCTGATTACGACAAGATGTCAGCCACATGCTGGGGGATCTTTATTGCAGCAGCTATCTTTGACATGGAAAGCTTCAAAAGATTAAGGCTGCGGGCCATTGATATCCCGATGATCATCTGGTGCATATGCCCCATTTTTTCTTCTGTCAACAATGGCTATGGTCTCTATGACGGCATTGCCGTATCTTTCAGACAGACCGTAACCTGGGGGTTCCCCTATTTTATCGGCAGGATATATTTCAATGACCTTCAGGGGCTGAAAGATTTTGCCATGGGCATCATAATAGGCGGCATGATTTATGTTCCCCTTTGCCTTTGGGAAAGCAGGATGAGTCCGCAATTGCACTATAGTGTATACGGATTCTACCAGCACAGTTTCGCTCAAACCTACAGATGGGGCGGATGGCGGCCCATGGTTTTCATGTCTCATGGGTTAATGCTGGGCGTTTGGATGATGAGTGCTGCATTGACAGGGGTCTGGTTCTGGATGACAGGTGTTGTAAAAAAATTGGGCGGAATCCCCATGTCCATTGTGGCAGCTGTACTGGTGTTCACCTCTGTGTGGTGCAGGTCAACAGCAGCAATAGGACTCCTCTTCCTGGGGATCGCCGTTCTGGTCATGTCAGAAAGATTCCGCAAACCCATATTCATCATCTGTCTCATCGCCATTCCCCTGTTCTATCTGCCCACACGGGCAACAGGGATCTGGACAGGAGAAAACCTGGTTTCCTTTGTTGCAGAAAATATCAGCCCTGACCGGGCCGACTCCCTGAGTTTCAGACTGCACAATGAAAACATACTTGCAGAAAAAGCCCTTCAAAAACCTGTATTCGGCTGGGCTACTTGGGGCAAGGCCAGGGTCTACGATGATCAGGGTCAGGATATATCGATCACCGACGGATTGTGGATCATAACCTTCGGCAATCATGGCCTGGTGGGACTGATGTCTCTGACTATGGCCGTGCTCATGCCTGTTTTCATACTCCTGAGGTACTATCCTGCACGATACTGGGGGCATCCTGAAGTTGCCCCTGCTGTTGTTCTGTCTCTGCTGCTCGGCCTGTACATGGTTGACAATCTGCTCAACGCCATGATCAACCCCATATTTATGGTTGCTGCCGGCGGGATAACCGGCCTTTTGCCACAGTCCGTTGCAGATGAAGAAACTGAAGAAATGCCGGATGATCTTCCCGAGAGGATAATCGGGTATACACCAAGGTTCTTATAATCCCGGATGAAGATCCGATTGAACATCACGCATTTGAAAGTAAAAACCCTTAAAAAATGTTATTCCTTCACAGGATATTCTCTGTTTATTTCATCAAGAAGGGCCCTGTATTTCGGTGCCTCGCACAGAGGCTGTCCGAGATATGCAAGATGCCCCCAGGAACCATACTTCGTCTCCTGTGCGGTCACATAGGAAAATGCCATAAACAGACCTATATTCATATCCCTGCAGGCCTGCATGAATTCTCTGTATGCCAGATACATATCAGGAGATTTCTGGACATCCCACAGTGCCTGCCGGTAAGCAGGTGAAGAGCCCAGCGGAGACGGACAGACTGATTGACCTGCCTCATAGGTTAAATATTCCAGGTTATATTTCGATGCAATATCCGCATGTTTCTTCATCACAGGGATTTCATGGACACGCATATAATGCATAACAAGCCTCATGACATCGGCTGCTTCAGCCCGGGCGCCAAGGACCCGGAGTTCCTCATAGCCGGCCTTTCCCAGACCGAAGTAGGCGCTTGTGGCCAGGGCATCCATACCGCCGGGGCCGAGATGATCTATTGCACCCTGTATGACACGGGGGTTCGCCTGCTGGCCGCTTACCACGCGGATGACCCGACCGCCCGGATCACCAAATCCTGTCTGCCAGACATTGAAGGCCTTTCCGGCAAACTGTGCATATTTTCCAGGATGCGACAATGACGGATCACCGTTTTCTTCAACCCAGCGGTACTGTGGAAACATGTAATTCCACACCTCATTGGAATACTCGATATAGACCTTACGCTCGGGTTTTAACTGATTCTTCACAAGCATTGCAAACTGACGGATATAATCATTGTCAGCCTGGTGAGGTATACAGAACCACGGATCAGCGCCTATCAGATTGCAGAGTTCTATCATGTATTCTATTGCTACCCCGTGATCCCCTGCCTGGGTATATGTCGATCTCCTGGTTCTCTGATCCCACTTTTTCTCACAGGAATCATTTGTTCTCTGCCAGCACATGAACCGTATAACCTTGAAAGGTCTCAATCCATCGACAAACTTCGGGTTGAATGGCTGTGTTTCGCCGGTTGTCTCAAACCCGGGCATAATGACACGGATATTTCTGATATGATCACCCTTTTCAGAGCGCATGATCTTCATGAGTATCCCTCTGCCGTCAGAAGACGGTGTGACATCGAGTTCGATACGACCCGGCTCTGCATGTATGATACTGGCATCGAAATAAAATGCAATCTCTCCTTGTCCATCATAAAGACACACGTATCTGCCTGCAGGATAATCGCCGTGAATATCCCTGCACATAAGGGTTGCAACGATCTGAGGGGCTTCTGTCCCTTCAACCGCAACAGGCAGATAAAGAGGATACCCGTCCATGTCCAGAGGTATTGAATCAAGAACATGAGTATCCCACGGATTTTTCCCTTCAGGTTTGTTGCGGGCGTTTTGCGTTACCCACTGCATGGAACTCCTGGTGATATCCACAAAAGGCAAATCCGGCATCCAGTAGGTTGTTGATGACAGGTTCATCCCGACTGCCATGTCTTTTGGTTCCAGGCTGTAAGCTTTCGTATGATTCTCAAGGGTATTGAAATACACATGGAAGACAAAGAGGCTCAACACAATCCCTGCAGTTATAAGAAGTATCTTTTTCATCTGATCCTTCATCTACGTGATAATACAGGTACCAGAATTCATCGCTTGCGTCCACAAAACATGATCAATCTCCAG
>JAFGTK010000159.1 GCA_016934135.1 Deltaproteobacteria bacterium
AGCAAGTTCTTCAATAAGCTGCTGCCTGGTTCTTCTGGGTTGCGTCATTGAACTGCTCTCAATAAGGCAACGGATGGATAATCAGTGAAAGGCATATCACCTCCCTGCATCAGTGTAAAGATGCCGTATGATTGAAGAATAAGGACAAGCAGGGCAGGAGTCAATGGGGTTTAAGTCATAGGGGCTTGACTTTTGATTTCGAGAGATTTATCATAGTTAATAATGATTATTCATTATTGTATATACTTTATGCAGATTTTTTATTTTCGAACCTGGTAACTGTCTTTGCCGTAAAAAAGATTAGATGCATAAATAAAGTATTTGAAAGATTTAAATAACGGTAATGTAAGTTCATTATTAAAAAGCCGGGCAGGCTGTCGGGTGAAGCCAGTATGGGTACCTGAAGGAATGGCAGGGGGATGATGAAGAGAATTATAAATTTCAGTATATTTCATCCATATTGGATAATCTTTTGTGTAACACTCATTACAATCTTCTTTGCCTGGCAGATACCTCATCTGAAGATAGACCCGAGGGTGGAGATCATCCTGCGGGAAAACAACCCGGTTGAAAAGGATTATTCCGCCAATAAGAAAGAATTTGCCTCGTATGCAGACATTCTTATCGGGATGCTGCATACGGATATCTATAACGTCGAATCGCTGAAGAAGATTCAGGCAATCTCGCAGGAGGCTTCTGATATCAAAGGTGTCAGGAAGGTTACCAGCATACTCAATGCAAAGAATATCCAGGGCAGCACTTCCGGCCTCGATGTCTCACCAATGATGCCTGACGGGGAGGCGCCATCCACTGTGCAGGAGATCGCGCAGCTCAGGGAAAGGGCCCATTCATGGGATGTATATGAAGGCGTATATGTAACACCTCAAGGCAAAGGTGCTGCCATCTCCATTGTTCTCGATGATGATGTCGAGACAGATCAGATTGTTCCGATCTATTACAGGCTCAGCGATATCATGAAGAAATACGAGGGGCCGGAGAGGTTTTTCATATCGGGCACCAAGGTTGTAGAGGCACTTCAGGGACACTACATGATCAAGGATCTGAAACTTCTTCCCCCTCTTGTATGTGTTGTTCTGCTTTCATTCATGTTTCTGTTTTTCAGGAATCTCAGGGGTATGCTGCTGCCGCTCACATCGGTTGGCGTCGCTACCATATGGTCTGTAGGGCTGATGCCGCTGCTCGATATACCTTTGACCATGGTGACTAGTGCACTGCCTGTTGCGCTTATGGGTGTGGGAGTGGCCTATGGTGTACACGGTGTTGAAAATGTCTTTTCCGATTCTGCAGAGGGAAAAAAAGGGAAATCCGGGATCAGCGGTGCCATGAACCGGATAGCGCTCCCGGTGATCATGGCAGGCTGCACTACAATGGCGTGTTTCCTGTCGCTGTGCTCCACCCCTGTGGTTCCGCTGTCCCACTTCGGGATGCTCTGTGCATTCGGCATAGCAGTAGCCATGATGCTTGCACTCACCTTCATTCCTGCGGTCCTGTCCGTGATCGATTCAAGGGGCAGACAGTACATTCCCCATCATAACACCAAAAAGGATATAATAGGTCCTCTCCTGAAAAGGATCTCTTACATAAATATCCATAAGACCGGATGGGTGATCGTTTTCTATCTCTGCATATTTGTCGTTTCCATTTTGCTGGGAAGGCATGTCAAGAGCGACCTCAATCTTATCGAAGACTTCCGCAAATCAAGCCCTATCCGTATAGCAGATGAGATCCTCAATGAGAATTTCGGAGGCACATCCCTGTTCAATGCCGTGTTCTCGACCGGGAACCCTGATGATATCAAGGAGCCTGAAGTTCTCAAAGAGATTGAGAAGCTCCAGGAAAGATTCAAAGAGCACCCTGATATCGGCAAGGCGGTCAGCATCGTGGATTTCATAAAGAGGATGAATCAGGCAATGCATGACGGCGATTCTTCCTTTTACAGGATTCCCGAGTCAAGAGAACTGATCGCTCAATATCTCCTGCTCTTTTCGTTTTCAGGAGGAGGCGATGAACTGGACAGTTTTGTGGACTATGATTTTCAAAAGGCACAGATCCTTCTGCAGATGAAATCCCAGAGCGGGTACCTTGCCAATGACATTGTGAATATCGTGGAAGATCACAAGGAAAATGAGATCGGTGGGGGAACCATCACCGGCATTATTACTACAGGTATGGCCATGCTTGCAAAGGAGTTCAACAGGCTTGTAGTGCGCAGCCAGGTCCAGAGTTTTCTCATCTCGATCTCCCTGTGCTTCATGATAACTGCCGTCATATTCCGCTCCTATAAACTCGGTTTCTACTCTATGGTGCCGCTGATCATTCCCATTGCCCTGGACTTCGGCATCATGGGGGTAACCGGCATAAAACTCAATGCTGCAACCGCTACTGTTGCAAGCATCGATATCGGCATGGGGGTCGATTATTCCATCCATTTCTTAAGCAGATACCGGCACGAGATCCGCATGGGCAGAACCGTGGCGCAATCCCTCGACATTGCGCTCAACACCTCGGGAAGGGCCATAATCTACAATGCGTTGGCCGTTGCTGCAGGCTTTCTCGTCCTGGTGCCTTCCCAGTTCGTGATCATATCCCAGCTCGGGCTGCTCGTGGCCATTGACATGCTCACTATTTCCGTTTCAGTGCTCACCTTTCTGCCTGCATGCATAAAATTGTTACCTCCGAGTCTGCTGGATAAGGCAGCCGATGTTCCCAGAACCGATGTAAAGCTCAAGCTCGTCACCCCTGCAGAACCGGATAAAGAACCTTCTGTGGCGACATATGCAGAAGACGATCAGGTTAAGACCTCTGTCAGACAGGTTTAACCCGGATCATACCGCCGGGTATTATGTTTCAGGGTTCTTATCTGCCGGACGAGCCGGTTTGCTGAAGGACAAGTCCTGCCACGATAAGGACAAGGCCGATAAATGTTGAAAAAAGAATGGCTTCCCCCACGAAGACGTGGATGAATACCAGTGACAGGAACGGGGAAAGGAATATCAGGTACCCCACCTTTGCCGTGTTTTCAGAAAGCCGCAGCGCATACAGCCAGAGAACGAATGTGACGCCCATCTCGAAGACGCCTACGTATGCCGCGCCGAAAAAGCCTGCAATACTGTTCACCCTTATATCGGAAAAGGTCAGGCAGCTCACGAGGATAAAGGGCAGGCCGAACAGGAAATTAAGAAGAAGGCTTGCTGCAGGGTCTCTGTCATCCTTTGTGCTGTAGATCCAGAAAAGAGACCAGATGATGGTGCTTATGAGCGCCAGGGCCACACCTGTCGGGTTCGATGCCCTTAGATTGCCTATATCACCGTGGGTCAGTATGATGAATACCCCGCAATAGCAGATCAATCCTGCAAGGATCACCCGCAGTCCGATCTTCTGTTTCAGCAGAGGGATGGACAGGAAGGCAAGGGTCAGTGCCCAGGTATAATTGACGGGCTGCGCAACCTGCGCTGGAAGCAGGTCATACGCCTTGAACAGCACAAGGTAGTAGAGAAAGGGATTGAGGAAACCGAGCCATATCGAGAGCAGATACTGCCGGCGTGAATATGAGAAGATAATCATGAATCTGCCCTGGACCATAAGTATAATGCTCAGCACTGCAATGGAGACAATGCAGGAATAGAGAAGCAGCTGGATATGGTCGAGATGCTTCAGTGACAGCTTGAATGCAGAAGCCACCGTAGACCACATAAGCACGGTGGCGATTCCGAAGAGGTATGCCTTCTGCTGATTTCTCATGGCAGTGTTATTTCATTATCTTACCAATCTTTTCGGTCGATTTGAGCCCGTGACCGGTAAACACAGACACAATGACCTCGCTGGATTGGATCCTTTCAATATATTTTCCAATGCCGGCTGTCGTTGCCGCAGATGTGGGTTCAATGCAGAACCCTCCTCTGCCGAGTTCTCTCAGGGAATTCATAACCTCGTCGTCACTGACAGTAATGAAATCCCCGTCTGTTTCCCTGACAACCTTGAGGATCTGTTCACCCCTTATCGGATCGGCAATGGCGATACCTTCTGCAAGCGTATCCCCCTTTTCTACAGGGGGCACATCACGCAACCCTATATGGAATGCGGTGTAAAGAGGTGCGCAGTTCTCGGACTGGACCACGATGATCTTCGGGATCTTATCGATGACCCCTGCATCCCGCAGTTCGGTGAACCCGATAAAGGCGCCCAGAACAAGGGTACCGTTGCCTGCAGGAAGAATGATGGTATCCGGGCTTTTCCATCCAAGCTGTTCGCAGACCTCGTAGGCAAAGGTTTTCGTCCCCTGAAAGAAAAACGGGTTCCATGAATGGCTTGCATAATAACCTTTCTCGGCACTCGCAAGTACGGCCTCGGCAGTATCTTCCCTGGAGCCGGGTATCAATTTTAATGATGCGTTATAGAGTCTTATCTGGGCGAGTTTTGCAGGAGAAGTGTCTTCCGGCACAAAGATCTCGCACCGGATGCCTGCCCGTGCACAGTAGGCAGCAATGGCGCATCCGGCATTGCCTGATGAGTCTTCCACCACGCTTTTTATGCCCAGTTCCTTCACCTTGCTGATCAGGACCGAGGCACCGCGGTCTTTATACGATGCGCTCGGAAAGAGATGGTCCTGCTTGATCAGGACAGGGAAGTCTCTGAACCTTACCTCTAAAAGCGGGGTGAATCCTTCGTCAAAGGAGACGATATCGGCATCTCGGCCAACAGGGATCGCTTCACGGTATCGCCACATGGTGGGCTTGCGGCCGGCGATCCTTCCCATGTCAAATATCGGAGTGAATGCAATATCCAGAATGGACCCGCATTCGCAGCGCCACCTCGGATCATTGAGACTGTATGTCTGATTGCATACGGTGCAGATCAGTTCACCCATGTCATCATCCTTTAGTTTCCGGAACCCGGATAGTAATAAAGTTTTCCTTTTCCAGATAAGAGATGATGTCTTTCGGTACATAGTCCAGTGCGAGCACCTCTTTGACACCGATCTCACCTGTCTTTAACTGCTGCATGATCCGGTTTTCATGAGAACTGCTGGTTTTGCGCTGATAATAGTCTCTCCATACAAGGGCTGCCCCCAGTATCACAATTACCCCCATCATCATCCAGAATATCGAGTGGGCCATCTCTATGTGAAAGCTCTCCAGGAGAAGCTTTGTGCCTATAAAGAATATGAGCTGATAAGCCAGGTCTTCCAGTTTCGGCAGTATCTCCAGCAGGCGGATAAAGAATGATGCCGCAAATCTGAGGAATATGATGCCCATGATTCCGCCAAGCCATATGACAATGAGCTTGTTGCTCATGGCAACAGCGGTTGTGATGCTGTCTATGGAAAACGCTATGTCTGTCAGTTCCACAACCAGGATAGTCTTCCAGAAGCTTCCTGCCACCTTCGGCCTGGCCTGGTGAGCATCCTCCTTATAAAAGAAGAACATGTGCTTCATTGCCAGGTAGAGCAGATACAGGCCGCCGACCATCTTGAAGACGACGAATCTGATCAGATGTACAGCAAAGATAAGCGCCAGCAGACGGAAGACAAAGGCCCCTACAATCCCGTAGGTAAGGGCCCTTTTCTGCTGTTTTTTCGGCAATGACCGCACAAGTATGGCAAGCACCAGCGAATTGTCCACAGACAGGATGCCTTCGAGTATTGCAAGTGTCCCGATGGATACGGCATCGGTAAGGGTGAATGACTGGATCTCGGATATCATGGTCTGCAATATTTGAATATCCATGGCGTGATACAAACCCTCCTGTGTTAATACTCCGGATTAAACCAATATTCTGATTTTAGCCTTGTTTATAATTCGGTCCCTGCCGCCGCGGCGGTCCGCCAAGGCGAATATACCCTTTGTGGGAGCGGCTTTCAGCCGTGACATTTAATTTTTTCAGGGTTGTATTGTAATCGCCGCTGAAACCGCTCCCACAGGGTTGGTTACTTTTCTCAAGCGAGATCTTGTTTTGGTTTCCGCGAAGCTCATCCATCGACTTGCACGGGCTCGTGGGCCTTCCTGCCGTATACCCGTTCATATGCCTTGCAGTACGGACACAGCCCGTCTTCTATGTTCTTGACAAACCAGAAGGCAAATCCCTCCTGTTTCTTCCTTGCCTGATTGCACACCGGACATTCCACGCACCTTTTCGCCATGTTTCTGTCCCGGTCGGTTATCGAATTATTGCTCATGAGGACAACCTCCTTTCATATCATATGAAATGATTCTGCTTAAAATTTTCCGGTTTGTCAAAGAAACTCATAAATGGGCAGATGTTATCAAAGAGAATTTTGGGCAATCTGGAACAATATTGTGGAGTTGAAAACCGCTCCAACAGGGTCGGTTAATTCGCTTAGCTGAAACCGTGTCTAATGTCTGTCTATGTTTCCCGGATTATCTCCGGTTTGAGAAGGTTTATTGTCAAGCTCCTGTATCAGACGGATGCGTTCCTGGATATCGGGGTGTGATGACAGCCATGAAGGTCCGCTTTTGCCTTGGCTGTTTTCGCTCAGATGCATCAGTATATCTTCATAGGGCTTGGTTGTCCATCCCTCACGGATGCAGTAGGCGCCTGCAGCAGCATCTGCCTGCCGCTCAAAGTCGCGGGAATATCCTGATTCTATGATAAATGTGGGAAATGTTGCAGCAGTGCTTGTGATGGATGTTACATCACCAGCCAGCACAGAAACCAGCAGGAACACCCCTGCGTTCTGAAATATGCTTCTCAGCCCGTGGCGCATTCTCACATGTGCAAGCTCATGCACAATGACCCCTGCAATCTCGCGGTCGTTCTGTGCGAGTTCCACCAGTTCATCGGTAATCACAATGGTCCCTGCCGGCAGGGCAAAAGCGTTTGCACCAAGGGTATGCCCCTTGCGAAGCTCAAGGCGATAGTCAAATCCGGTATCTTCATTCGTTATGTTCAAGAAAAGTGCATGAATAGCAGCTGCCTTTTCCTCACTTAGTTCCGATGGGGCTACAAACCGGTCATCCAGCATATCCAGGGTCTTGTCATTTATCGAATCCGTCAGTTCTACCGGCATGGAATAGGCGGCCTTTTCGGCAAGATAGGGTATTGCATATACAGTGAAGCCCCAGATAAAGAGCACCAGGCCGGCAATGCCCGCTGCGACTGTAATCCAGTTCGATTCCAGGATATGGACGATATTCATGCCTTTGTTTGCGCCCTTCAATCGTTCAAGGGCCTCGACTGCACAGCCATCATAGGTCTCGCACAAAGCACCGTCCGGCAGAGAAATGGAGCGGCGGGTTATCCCGAGCGGCTCTTTGAATACGCATTCGTCAAGCGATACGGTTATAACAGGCGTGGTTTTATCGGCATGTATGTTGAGGAACTCCCCATCAAAGACAATGGTTACAGGATGTGCCCTGGAACTCATGCCGTCAAAGTACGTGCCGCTGAATTCCAAAGGGATCTGTGTCTGCTGAGAAGGACAAGGGTTCTCCGGACTGATTCCCTGGAATTTGTTTCGGGCTTTATCCCGTTTATTCATAATCCTATTTCCAGATCAAAGAAATCGGTTGCAGAATCGCCGAGGGCTGTGATTTCGGGCTCTGTTTCAGCAGTGAACTCATCGAACCCCCTGGTCGCGATCACCATCATATTGTCAAAGACATACCGGCTTTTTCTTATCTTTGCCCAGGGGATCAGAAGGCCCAGGGAAAAGATCATGGCCAGGATATTGGTGAACTGGATCCAGAAAAGGTTGCGGGCCTTCAGGGAGCTTCGAAATTTCACCTGCCCGATACGGGACTCATTCCAGCAGTAATTGGTGAGTCTTGCATGGATGTACTGCTGTATGAGCGTGCCTCCCAGAATCATAAAGAGATATATCAGGACCATAGAGGTAATGAAACCGATTCCGGGCGAAAATTGCTGCCCGGCGATAAAGGCTTTATGGGCTGCGGGAATCAAAACTGCTGCGAATATGCCGGCGCCAAATACAACGGCAAGTATAAGCAGCAGGGCCTTTGCATATACCTTGTAAAAGAAACCAGCTCTGCCTGAAAAGGTTGCCGGAGTGGTCCCGAAAGCCATGTTCTCGAAAAAGTATTTCTTTCTCCTGTATGCCCAGTACGGTGTTATCAGTCCCAGGGTAAAAGGGATAAGAAGCGGGATGAGTACATAGATCTTGTAGCTCTGGGACAGGGTGCCGTAAAAATGAAAGCGGATGTTGCGGAAAGAAGAGTTGTGCGCAAGAAATCTCAGCGACTTGTACACGAGAAAAGGAAGGACAAGATAGAAAAGAATAACGACCGCTCCAGTATATACAGGGTTATATGCCTGGGTGAGCAAATAGATGATAAAACCGGCAGCGATTATCAGGTTTCCCTTGAGGATGGCCAGGGGGTCTGCCAGATAATCAAACGGCTGTGCAGCAATCAGGGTGTTTGCATAGAGGTATTTGCGGTTGCGCACCTTTGCCCATGCCCCATAGATACCGAGAGTGATGATGGTGAGAAACAGATTGATGATCCAGATCCTGAAATATTCACTCCCTGCACCTATGAAGGCTGTTCTGATCCGTTGAGGACCCGGCCGGCCCACGGATCCGGCATTGAGAGGGAGATCTCTGTTGACGGGGGTCCGTTCCAAAGGGGATGAAGATTCTTCCATGGTTCCTCCGCAGCGGGGACAGAGAAACTCCTGGCTGTAAGATGTTGCATCATTTGTCGAAAAACCGCAGTCACTGCATGTAAAAGAATCCATATCCGACACTCCTTTCATTTAATAGCATTTCTACCCTATCGACTGTACGTGAAAAGAATTTTAATCCGGATAGTGTAATCAGAGGTGATGATAGAGAATAATAACCACGGCCGGTCCTGTCTTGTAGGAGCGGGTTTGGCCGCGACCAGGGGCCTGGCCGTGAACCATGTTAGGACGAGGTCGCCGCTGAACCGGCTCCTACAGTGGTTGCCCGGGTTGTTTTTTGTAGGAGCGGGTTCAGCCGCGACCAGGACATGGCCAAAGAACCCGGTTAGGATGAGGTCGCCTATGAACGCGCTCCTAAATGATTAGCCTTTTATTGTTCGAGCGGTTGAAGAGCATCATCCCTGCGGAAGCTGCCTTGTCTCAGAAACCATATTGTCTGATCAATGACTTTCTGATTTCTCATAATGAACGTATGTGAAGAATTTCTATGATCGCTGAACCTATCTCTTCGATGTCTCCAGGTCCACCTCTTTATCGAAGTCTGCATCGCTCCAGTTCTCGTCCACAGGGTATTCCTTGATGAATGTTTCCATCATCTTTTCCAGGGGGACATCGGTGAATTCTCCCCGGTATGCGATATATTCCATGTGCCTGTTGCCATCGAGGTCAAACGGCTGATAAATCGAGTCATTGCAGCCGTTGAATTCCAGAGGACTCAGGTGGAATTTCTCACAGAGTTCTATGTTGAATGCCGGTGTGGCCTTGACCCATATGCCGTTGAGATGGATCGAGGTATAGCCGTGCCAGAAAAAGATATCGGTCTTCATGACACGTCGCATGCGTGCGGTGGTCATGTGGTTGCGTACATCCGCGAAACCCAGCCTGGCAGGTATCCCCCTTGACCTGCAGCAGGCTGCAAGAAGGATTGCCTTGGACACGCACCAGCCTCTTCTTGTGCGAAGCGTTGTGCTTGCCCTTAGCCCTTCGATGGACAGGTCAAGTGTATAAGGGTCGTAGCGGACACCGTCGCGCACCGCGTAATAAAGGCTGATTGCCTGCCGGATCGCCTCAGGTGAAACACCTGCGTTTTTTGCGGCGAAATCGATTACCTCCGGGTTGTCACTGTC
>JAFGTK010000160.1 GCA_016934135.1 Deltaproteobacteria bacterium
AATCACCGTCCTCGCACTGATAATGGTTCCGGCAAAGACCAGAGGATCCATCCTCAAAAAAAGGTCTGTTCCAAGAGGTAATACCAGGGGATATGCTGCCAGATAAAGCAGACAGAGAAACAGACCCAGCGTTATGGCCTGGATGATGCGCTGAAAAGCCATTACACCTGTACTTTCCTTGTGATGAGGTTATTTATATCCATCCGGCCGAGCCCCCTTTCATGCGCGATCCTGATATGTTTGACCTGCCTGGGCTGCATCTTCTTTCCATACCACTCGAACATCTGTATTGCCGTTGCATCCGCTGCAACCATATCCTTCGATGCAATGATGGTATCCTCCTTCAATACCTTGCCGGGTCCTCCGGGCCCGTTCGTAGACAGCACCCTGGTAGAGTCGATCACAACGAGCTGCGGCTTGAGATAGGTACAGAGATCGACAATTGCAGTGCTTAGATCATAGCGCCAGTGCATGACAGTCCTGTTCAGGACAAGGCCCATCATGCCTTTCATGGAAAGGCTTACTCCGGTGCTGGAGTGTGATTTTGCAACAGGAGCGGAAATCAGCACATCTGCATCGAGCACGTCTTTTGCGATGTCGGTCTTTTTGAATGTGACTGCATCGCTCAGTTGTGTCTCTCGATAAAAATCACTGTCTTCAAGAGCCTGTACAGTATTGTCCCCGAATAACCGGCAGGCGTCCCTTACCCCCTCGATGCACAACTCGTTGGGCCGCAGAGGATGGTCCAGAACCCTTATCCTTGAGGCTCCGGCTTCTCGGCACATGGCAACAAGTTCCCGTACCACCTCCGGGTCTGTATTTGTCGCACTGCCTGCCCCCCTGGCAAAACTCATGTTCGGTTTGATCACCACCTTGTCGCCGGGTTTGACAAATGATCCCATGCCGCCCAAAAGCCCTACGGCAGCACGCGTTGCAGGTCCCGGCCGGCCCCGGGCAACCACAATATCCGGCAAGTCAGCTGTGAAAGCCTCCCTGGGGACAAACAGCCCGGAGGCATTAACCGAGAATATAAGGGCAGCCTTTGCCTGCAGGACAATGAACTGTCTTCGGGTAAGACCCTGTTTTAAGCCTTCATCCACGTTGATCAATGCTGAAAAGATATCCCTGCTGTCCAATGGCGACTCCCCCTTTCCCGGGTATTGGCCTCTTTTTAATATATAATAGGTTCATCTCAGCGTGTTTTGTAGCCCCCCGGGAAAAGAACGAGGTGATGGAGTACTGGAGTATTGGAGGAAAAACCGGAGTAGCGGAATCTTGGTGGATATATTTTCAGATGCTTTTTTCTTCAGATCATCGCGGATGAAAAGCTTATGTTCAAAGGCTTTTTTCTTTGATCAATGATCTCACGATTTCATTGCAGACTGGAACTCCAGGATCTCTTCATCGCTCAACCCGGCATCTTCTATGCCTAGTTCTTTACGAAGCTCGTCAAGGTCCTGCTTCGCGGGCTGCTCACTGCCTTTGGAGATCCCTATGTCCTGGATAAAGATGTCCGGATCATCGACAGAACCGAGAAGCTCATACCGGTACAGCTGCACCGGTACAGAGCACACATCGTTAAGGATGGAATGGATCTCCGGCGGGAACTCCTGGGACAGAATGATCAGCCGCACGGGAAGATCAAGGTCGATATCCTCAGGGGGATATACCCTCATCAGAAAATCAAGATTCTCGTTGAACCAGCGCAGCCCCATGAACGACCGCAGAAGAGCGCCTGCAAAATCCTTTTTGTTAATGGTTACCAGAAACACGGATTCGCCATCGGTTGCCAGCAGGTCGATATTTCCGGTAAACGTATTGCCGAGGTTGTATTCCGCAATCTTCATACCGTGTTCTTCCATGAAGTACTGTGCACATATCTGATGCACATATTCGACCCCCTGCAAAGAAACTGGTTTCAAGATTCGGCTCATACGCACCTAACTGTTTTTCTGATGGTTCTGCCTGAAGAGTATCAGATTTCTGCTGATTGCAGTCATATTATCTTTTGTTTCGGAACGATCCTGCAATAGCATAAGCGGTTTTGATTCTTCGACAGAGCGGTGAAGATACTCGTCATGGCTCAGGTATCCGAGATAATATATCGTAAACTGGAGTTTTTTTTCGATAAATGCCGCAAAACGATTAAATGTATCCTGGGCCATTTTTCCATCATTGAGCCCGTCGAACACGATAAAAATGCCGCAGGGAGAGCCTTTGCCCTGAATAACCCTGATATGCGCATAGCACTGAAGAAGAGATTTTTCGTCAATCCCGCTAAGAAGTATGTGTTCCGCATGGATCTTGTCATTCATTAACGACTCGAGCGAGCTGTCTGCATTTACGAGAAGATAACAGTCATTATCTGAGGAATGGATGATGTTGACCAGGTCGGAGAGCTTATCCGCATCATGTCTGCCCGGGCCGTGAATAAGGATATCCGGAAGACCGTAGAGCCTCACTGTTGCCGCTTCGTTTTCCCTCTGTTCAAGGACAAGACTCTTCATGAGGGGTTCAATGCCTGCCCGGCTGCTGTCGAGACCGTCCCAGACAAATACGGGAAACTGATTCCTGGCCAGTTCCAGCGCAAGATTTGTGAGAAAGAACGACTGCACAAGGCAGGAGCCGGGATGGCATACCCTGATGATGGTCCTCGGCCCGGGTTCTGTTTTGTGATCTCCTGCCCGCCTGATTTCATCACGGGTAGAGTCGGAAAGATAGACCTGAGAGATCTCTTTCAGGCCCCTGCCTAATTTGGATCGTTCCTCCATGATCAATGAATCTCTATATATGAGTTTTCCCCGAACTCGCTCGATGCTTTATTCGGATTGTCGGGATCGGTAATCCACTGCCCGTCCACGAAGAACTTGTATTCATACCTGCCCTTTTTCAGCGGCACCATCTTCTGCCAGACCCCTGTACCTTCGATATTCTGAAGAGGAGTATGATTCGCCTTCCACTCATTGAAATCCGCCACGACATAGACCTTCTCTGCTTCCGGCGCATAATAGGAGAACAGCACGCCTGCATCGGTCACAACAGGGCTCTTTGCCCTGCTCTGCCTGGCCTTCTTGAGTTTGCCCACCTTCATCCCGGCGAGTTCCTTTGCAAGCGATGCATAATCCCGGTACCCGCTCGAATCCCTGGCATAGGTGATAATGCTCTGCCCGTGTCCTGCAGCCTCTTTTAATTTGACGTTCTGATTGATGAGAGTGGAGAATACATTGCCTCCCATGTGGCGTATCATCTCGTCAAGCGATTCATGAGCGATCCGTGTTCTGCGGTCAAACATGGTTGCAAGCGCATTGACCATGATCTTCCTGTTTCTTTTGATATTGACAAGTTCTATGGTCTCCAGCAGTTTCGACAGGCCGTGCAGGGCAAACAGGCCGCTCTCGATAGGAATGATCACTTCGGAACACGCAAAAAGTGCATTAAAGGTGAGCATCCCGATATTCGGCGGACAATCGATAATGATAAAGTCATACTGAGAAGCGATACCGGTCAGGACATCCGAAAGGTAATATTCCCGGTGATCCCTCTGCAGCAGGATCGGTTCTGCCGTAGACAGCATGACATCCGAAGGGAGAAGGTGCAGGCAAGGAGTGATCTCTAAAATGACATCGCCTGGAGATGCACAGCCATTATCATTTCCTATGAGAAGATCATACACACTCTTAGGGTATTCACCCGGCGTAAAGCCCAGACCCAGCGTGGCATGCGCCTGCGGATCCATATCCACAAGAAGAATCCTCTTTTTCAGCTGAGCCAGACATGCACTGAGATTGATGGCGGTCGTGGTCTTGCCGCATCCCCCTTTTTGATTTATAATTGCAACCGTTCTCATAAAAACCTCCCCTTTATTTTATCTATTCTCCCATAGATGACTGTTTACAGACCCGGTGAGTTTACAGACCCGGTGAACAACAAAACATGATGAAGAAAGCCCCTTTAAAACAACACCGTTCATTTCATGGTGATAAATTTGTTTTTTACGCAGCCTGTGGTGTTTACAAACACCTGGCTGCGTGACCCGCATATCACCTTTTTATTAATGTGGCAGATAGCACGCTACAAACAGCATGTCAATAAAATGATTGGCATTTTCACAGGACCGGGCATGATGCGATACTTTACTGGAAGGCACTATTTTAAAAAGCATATTGCAAAGACAAAAACAATGACTGTGAATTTAACGTTCTTTTTCAGGGCAATGCCCTTTTCTTTTCATAATCCTGGCGACAATCTCATCTGCGCTTGTTTCAAGAGGCTTGTTCGAGATATCCATCGTGTAAAATCCGTTCATCTTGAAAAACCTTCGCGATTCTTCGATCTCCTCAAAGATCGTCCCGGGATCATTGTAGGAGGAGGACTGCATCCCGGCAATACGTTCATGGCGTATCCTGCGGTGAATCGTCAGCCGCTGCGCCTCGATGACAAGCCCTATGATGCGATCGCGATCGATCTTGTAAATCTCATCAGGAAGCGGCTGATCCTTTATGAAAGGCACATTTGCAACCTTCCAGCCAAGTACTGAAAGGTACATGCTGAGAGGAGTCTTGCCTACGCGTGATACACCGAGAAGAACTATATCGGCTTCCGGGAGTTCACCGGGGTTTCTCCCGTCGTCGTGCGACATGGAATATTCTATGGCCTCTACCCGCTCGAAATATTCCCTGTTCAGCTGCCTGTACAGACCCGGCCTGCCCACGGGGGCCTGACCAATCATAGCGCTTATCGCCTCGAGCAGATCGCCCATGATATCAACAGCGACAATTCCGCGCTGTTTTGCAAGTGTATTCATGTAATCCCTGAGCGATGGATCCACAAGGGTATGTACGATGAGACCTCCCTGATCCTCGATCCGGTCGATGGCATCTTTTATCTGCTCAAAGGTACGGACATGGGCGATCTTCACGACCGGAACCTTTGTTTCAGGAAATTGCGCCAGAACCGTAAGAACTACCTGTTCGGCGCTGGCACCAGCGCCGCCGGAAACAAGACAGACAGGCGGGATATCTGCCTTCCCGGTCATATCAGCCATATCCTGCCTCCTGATGAGATAACTGCACAGAGATG
>JAFGTK010000161.1 GCA_016934135.1 Deltaproteobacteria bacterium
ATAAATACAGTGCTGCATGCGGTAAATATCGCTGCTGCAAGGGCGTTACACATAAAATAATCATCAAGAAGCGGTAATCAACTGTTTAACTTAAGAAAACCGCTTTAAGCTGAAGATACTACACAGCATATCCATATTAAATATACGATGTATTTGGCATGCTGCATGAAATGAAGCTGAGGATTCAAGGTACAAGGGGTCTGAATAGTATGGACAAGATATACTGAAGAGACATTATACGCAATTCATTTCCAGGGTGGATAACAGCTCAAGATCTGCAATTGCCTTGCTCAATTTTGCCAGGTTTTCGATCATGATCCTGGCATCGGGTGATAAATCGCTTCTGCTCCTGGCAATTCTCTGAATATGCTCGCAATACATTCGAATCTCAAGACACGCATCCACAATGTTGTCAGGATTGATGTTTTCCACATATCTGTCGATCTCGGTGTCTGTCATTGAGGCAAGTATCGGGGCATCCATGTTTTCCAAGCTCGCTCCCATAACCAGTTACCCCCTTTCCATATCATTCTTATCGACAGAATCATGAATGGAATGAAAAGATTTTCGTCACATGGTTCTATAACAACTTAATATATAGATGTTTTTCCAATCAGGAACGCAAAGATGGTCTGCGGGGAGTCTCACCCTTGCTTTGTGCATAGAACCGTTCCTTTTCAGAATACATACGGGTATCTGCTATCTTCATGACCTCGTCCGGGGAAAACTCGTCCGAACTTGCCATGCCGATGCTTATGGAAAGCGGGATCTTGTGCTTCTGGCCGTTTTTGTCCGTACATTCTATCTGAAGCCCGGCTGCTCTCTCGGTGATGCGTCGGAAAAGGATCTCTGCCTGGACCCTGTTTGTCGAAGGCATAAGGACCGCAAACTCGTCACCGCCCAATCTGGACACGATATCGCTCCGGCGGCAGACCTTTTTCAGCAGAGCGGCAAGGTGCATGATCGCATTATCCCCTTTTTCATGGCCATAGGTATCGTTGATCCTCTTCAGCCCGTTCATGTCTATCATCATGACGGCAAAACAGATGGACTGGAATCGTTTTGCATGATCAATGACCTTGCCAAGTTCCCTGTTCAGGAATGAACGGTTATACAATCCGGTCAGCCCGTCGGTACTGGCCATCTTCTCGAGCTGGCCCATGAGCAGCTTGTTCTGTGTCACGGCGGAAAGCTGGCCTAAGAATACGGCGAAGATCTCCTTTGTCAGCTTGTCCATCTCCCGGCCCTTGATTACCATATAGCCGGTGATCTTGTTGCCGCGACTTATCATGGGAAATACATTCCATACAGTTCTCAGGTCCTGCATGGAAACGACATGTCCGGCCTTTTCCATTTCCTCGCGCAGTATCCGGTCTATATCCGGATTCATGATCTCGTGCCTGTTGTCCAGAATTACCTTCTGTTCCTGTTCTTCTATGCCTGCAAAGGCGCTCGCTTCCAGAATGTTGTGACGCCTCCCCTCCAGGATGATACCCCCGCGGAAATCTGAAAACAGGGTTTTAAGCTGGTTCAGTGTAAATTCGAACAGGGCATCCAGCCCGTCTATCTCATGAATACTGGTGCTCATCTCCAGCAGTGTCCTGAAAATCTGGTTCTGCCTGGTTATGATCTTGTTTCGTTCGCTGATCTGTTTTTCTTTTGTTACTGATTCAACAAGTGCATTGTTAAGTTCACTGGTCCTCTTTTGAACCTCATCCTCAAGGCCCTGCATGAGTATGGCATTTTCAATGTACGGGCTTATCATCAGCGAAAAATTCTCCAGAAGATCAATCTCAAAAGAGGAATACACCTCGCCGCCATACTTCCTGCCCAACACAAATACAGCCAGGAGCATGCCTTTGGAAAAGGCGGGAATAATGATCTCAGCATCCTGGAACATTTCTGCATCTGCCTCGCTGATTGTACCCTCATGAATGCCCCTGACGATATTCTCATGTGATATTATAGCCTGTTTTTTCCTGGAAATAGCCACGAGCCAGTGGTCCTGTCCAAATTTCAACGGGGTATCGGTGAACGACAGCAGCCTTTCTTTTCCGAACAGCCCGGGATGATCAGTACTGTTGCGAGTTTTCCATCCGTAATACCTGCGAGTTTCCCCTGTACGGAACAGGGATACAAAACTCGATGCACCAAGCACATTGAATCCCCATGATCCGAGCATCTCGTGAATCTTTTCAAGATGGCGTATGCGCGAGAGGTCCTCGGTCAGGGAATGATACTTCTCATTGAGCACATCGGTCGTCCTTCTGATAAACAGACTCAATATGGAATCCCATCCGTTCCTGATGGGACTGTATAGAACAGCCGCCGCCAGAATGCCTGAAAACAGGGAGACAATCTCTTCTTTCGGAGAAAAAATCATCTTCGGCATGAGTCCTGCGATAAAAAGCAGCAGAATCAGGCCGCACCAGAAGATTATGGAGCGCACATACTGCAGCGCCATCCTGACGTTGAATTTGAAAAGCCCGTATGCAAAAAAGAACAGCGCAATAAAGATAAATGTCCCAAGCGGGTAGATCTCATACCCGTAGATAGCCGGAGTATTGGCAACGCTCAGTGCAGCAATGAGCACGAATGCGATAAGTATATTTTTTTCCGTTTTCCGGCGTGATCCGTCCTTGTTCCTGAACGCCTGATAAAGCAGGTATATACTGTAGAAAATAGCACTTATCCACAAAGTGCTCATGATATCGTAAAGAATGGCCTTTTTCGCAAAGAACCCCCAGTAATAGCTGTACATTCCCTGAAAGTAGTACGATGTGAAGGTAAAAGGCGCCATGACTGCACCGATTGCATAGCCGCTGTAAACGATCCACCATTTGTCACTGCGCTGCGTGATACGATAAATAAGGTGAAGGTTTACCCCGAGCATGATCAGAACAAGGAAGAAATGGTCAAGCCGTGAGATAAATAAGGCAAGCTCAATATCGGCTAAAATCCCCACTAGACAGATATCGAGGTTCAATAATGCATAGCAGAAACACAGGAGACTGAACAGCAGGCTCTCTGTCCTGTTCTGCCCGAGCCCTAGCACAAAAAGGGATAAAAATGCTGCACTCATGAACGAGAGCGCAGGAGGAATACCGTACGGAATGAGCCTGAATATAACGTATTCAGCAGGATAATCACTGAGTACATACAGGATGCCGGTGAAACAGGCAAGATACACCACTATGAGCAGCAGGCGCAGGGCGCCGGATAACATACGTCTTCTTGTGTACTCGTTGATCCTTGCAATATCGTGATAGAACACCCCGTATGCAATAAAAAGAAAAGCTATGAATGTAAGATCATGAAAGGGATACTTCATAATACCCGCACTCGATGCCAGACTTCCCGAACCGATAAGGATCAACAGCACGATACCGATAAGGACAGCCATCAACTGCCTTCTTCGATTAATATTGCTATGCTTTGCCCTTATCCTTAAAATGAGAACGCTGCAGTGAATCAGAACTGCAAGAAAGAACAGGATAAAAAGAACATGCCCGCCCCCGTTGCGTGACATGGGTATTAAGGAAAGAATGCCTTTTCCGACCACAGCCTCCCAGAAGATAATGCCTGCCAGGACAAGCCCGAGTCCATAGAACAAAGGGATTTTCTTCGAATATGCCTTCTTTGTAATGACATAAACCATATGGGCTGTAATGCCGATCATAATGACCAGGAACAGATCATTAATATAGACTATCTGCTGTGCATTATGTTCGCCGAACCCGTTATAGATGACATCTCTCAGATTCAGCAGGGCAAGTCCGAGACAGAGTACGGTAAAAAGCAGTGCATCCAGACGGGTCTCTGACTTCTGATATCCGATTGTTGCCAGCAGTATACTGAAAACCAGGGAGATACAGGTGAGGAATCCCCTGCCTGGCGCCCAGGAAAAAATCTCTGTCAGGTGCAGATCTTTCAGGTGATGGAATATGAAAAGCATATCGCTGATCAAAGGCAGCAGAACCAGGGCTAATGCAAGCGAGTAAAGCAGGTTTTTCCTTTCTATATGATCCTCATTCTTGTGAGGGTCACCCGGCGGGAAGAGCCCGAAGGCGATAATCAGCACCGGGATAAAGGCAAACTCCAGGGTATTCATTCCTGAAGATCTGAAAAAACTCAGACACAGAAGTATCTGCAATAGAAAAATGCCTGAAAAGATCTGCAAAGAATTAATGCGCCGGGTTTTGTCAACCATGGATCTCAGATGTGAAACAAAGCACTTCAGGTTATAGGCAATACCTGCCAGGACCAGAACAGGGGCGATACTGCGCATGTGAAACATACCCTGTTCGCCCATCCCCAGCGCGACGATCACGAAAGAAGTCAAGCTGTAGAGCAGCGGAATGAACCAGGGGCGGGAGCTAGTTTGAGCAACATGGTGGGTAAGGTGTATGGTCAATGGAATCAGCATGAGTGATACGGGATGAAGGAACCGGATTATCCTGGGTAAAAGGCTCTGCCTGTCAAAAAGATCAGCGCTAATGCTGAGAAGGCTCCACAGGGCAATAAAAAGACATATGATCCCGAAGACCCGTATCCTCAACCCCCTATCCCTGGCATGGACAATAAGAACTGCAAGCGATATACATGTCAGTAAGCCGGTAATAGAAGGAAGGATATAGGGAAAGATATCATGGACAGCCGAATATGAATCCATATACCATCTTATCCCTTTAATCCGCTTTCCTGAAGATTGCTGGTTCTCATATGTGTCATATCGGAAAAACCAGGATTAAATTAAAGTTGAGCTTGTACTTCTTTTGCATTACATAAGGGCAACCATGCAGGAGAAAAACAGGGATTTTGCACTCAGTGCACTGTTCATAGATCTTGGTACCGGTGATGTACAGAAAACAACCTTTGACCCGGACCTGTCATGCTCGTTTCTCGGAGGCCGCGGCATCGCTGCCGGGCTTCTCGCTCAGCAGCCTTCAGCAGGACCTCTCGAAGATGATGCTCCCCTGATCTTCTCCACAGGACCTCTGACCGGTTCACGCATCCCTGCATCTGCGCGCATGATGATCTCGGCCTTTTCTCCGCTCACTGGGGCTGTGTGCAGCTGTTCGGTCGGGGGCAGACTTGCGATCATGATGAAAAGGGCGGGCATTGACCTCATCCGCATCACGGGCAGGTCGAAAAACCGCACTGTCATAGAGATCGACAACCAGGATGTGCGTCTCATAACGAGCACCATTCCTGTTGACGCTCCTTTAAGCAGCATATTCGACAGCTACCGGTCCTTCAAAGGCTCTGTCGCTGCTGCAGGACATGCAGCATTTCTCGGCTGCCGATATGCGTCCATAATGGTTGACGGGTCCTTTGCTTCCGGAAGGGGCGGGCTCGGACGAGTCATGGCGGCAAAGAACCTTCAGGCAGTTGCAATACGGGGCAGCGGAAAAACAAAAGTATACGACCGGGAACAGGAAAACCTTGCAAGGACCGACATCATCAGGCTCTTTGACGCATCGCCTGCCATTATGGGAAGATCGGGCATCAGCCGTTACGGCACGGCGGCACTGGTGGATCTTATGGCATCGCGGAGGATTATGCCCACTGCAAACTTCCGAAGAACCTTTTTCGAGGACTACCGCTCATTCTCGGCCACACGGATCAGGGAAAAGGAAAACCCGAAGCATCACGCCTGCCACGGATGCCCCATCGCCTGCAAAAAAAAGGCCGGAAGAGATATCCCGGAATTCGAAACCCTGTCTCATTTCGGAGCGCTGAACGAGAATGCCGACCTTGCCTCCATCATCGAGGCAAACACCATCTGCAATGAAATCGGTGTGGATACCATCACTGCAGCAGCCACCATTGCATGTCTTGCAGAGATAAGGCTGCAGCGATACACCGGCAATGCCCTGACCGGCAAGGTCAGAGAGATCACCTCTGCAAAAGGCGACGGGGAACTGCTCAGAATGGGCTCTGCAGTGCTTGCACGGGAACTGGGCGCACCGGAAAAGTCCATGAGCGTAAAGTCGCTGGAAATGCCGGCATATGATCCCCGGGGGGTTTACGGCATGGCACTGGCATACTGCACCTCCACCAGAGGAGCATGCCATCTGCGGGCATACCCCATTGCCCACGAGATCCTGCGCAAGCCTGTTTCAACAGACCGCTTCTCGTTTTCCGGCAAGGCGCGGATCATCAAGATAGCCGAAGACTTAAATGCTGTAGTCGATACTATAGGGGCCTGCAAGTTCGCCTTCCTGGGCGCGTCTCTGGAAGAATATGCAAAGGGTCTTTCCGCAGTGACCGGCCTTAGCTATGACACGCACGATCTGCTGAAAATCGGGGATGATATCTACACCCTCGAGCGTTATATAAATACACTCAGAGGTTTTACCCGCAAAGACGATTATCTGCCGCAGCGCTTCTATACCGAGGCCGGCTCTCACGGGCCAGGCATAGACATAAATCCCATAGACTCTAAGGACTTTGAAGAGGCACTGGACCGCTATTACCGCATCAGGGGCTGCAATGCCGACGGCACAATCACGAAGGAGCGTATCCGGAGGCTGGGCATATGAAGAAACAGGTAGACAAGTATCTTTCAAAACTCACAGCTCACGGGCTTATAGATTGTGACGATGCTGCCAGGCTATACGGCCTTGATGACGAGATATATACAAACCAGAGCATTGTGAGCGATGAAGTGGCGTCACTGTTCGGCCTGCTCAACATCAACAGCATGATCATTGCCAGGCCGGAAAAGATGCTGTGGTCGATCATCTCTCACCTCATCGATGATAATCCTCACCTGATAAGCCCATGCGACTGCGAAAGCCTGACCTTTATTCATGATATCCCGGTTGTGGATTCCTTAGACGTACACA